>NZ_JBTIXF010000016.1:0-106166 GCF_055793945.1 Plantactinospora sp. A48
GCGACCCGGCGGGAACTGTGGGTTGGGTGGGGGGGTGGGTGGGTTTTCCGCCCGCGAAACCCCCCCCCAACACCGTGCCTGGTCACTCACCTGACGAACGGAGTAGTTCCCCCAGCCACGGACCCGGGCCGGGACCGGCTGACGAACGGCGTACGTGCCCCAGCCACCGGCCGGGACCGGCTTCGGGCAGCACCGAGCGGCGAGAGCCGGGCGATCAGTCAGCCGTCGATCGGGTCGGAAAGTTCGGTCAGCACCGGTTCGCGGGTGCGCCGATCGGCCTCCACCGGGCCGAGTTCGTCCGCCGGCAGCGGCACCCGCAGGTACGTCGCGCCGCGCAGGTCCAGCCACGCGCTGTCCGGGGCGCGGACCAGCCGCAACACGACGGCGGTGCAACCCGAGCACCGGGCCACCAGGCCGGGCGCGTGCGCGTACACCCGCAGGTCGGCCAGCGGACCGGTGAGGCCGCAGTTCGCGCACCGCCCGGTGGCCGTCGACACCTCGACGGCGAACACCTCCCGGAGCGGACCGGCCAGCATGTTGCCGTCCAGGTACTCGCCGTCGTGCATCTTCAACCTCCCGTGGGTCCGAACCGCTCGGTCCGGACCCGGCGGGGTTCGTGGCCGAGCGAGACGAGGATGTCGGCGACCGTCTCGACGAACCCGGTCGGACCGCAGACGTAACAGGCCGGCTCGAACGACGGCGGCCAGCCGTTGGAGTTGATGTCGGCCACCGAGATCCGGCGGGCCGGTCCCGGCCGGTTCGCCGGAGCCTCCCGGGTGAAGACCTGGAACACGTCCAACCCGGCGTCATCCCGGGCCCGGCGGCGCAGCTCGGCCGCGTAGAGGACGTCCCGCTCGGTGCGTACCGAGTAGATCAACCGGAACGGCACCCGACTGCCGGCCTCGCGCCGGGCCCGGACCATGGCCATCAGCGGCACGATCCCGGATCCACCGCCCACCAGCAGCACGGGCGCCGGATCGTCGGGCCGCCACACGAACCAGCCACCCACCGGGCCCCGGATCTCCACCGGGTCGCCGGGGGCCAGGACGTCCAGCAGGTACGACGAGACCTCGCCGTCCGGCACCCGCTGCACGGTCAGTTCGATCCGGCCCGCCTCGGCGGGCCCGGCCAGCGAGTAGGAGCGCTCGGCGCGGTAACCGTCCGGGGCGGTGAGCCGGACATCGACATGCTGGCCGGGCAGATGACCCGGCCAGTCCGGCACGTCCAGCACCAGCGTGGCGGCGGTCTCGGTCTCGGGCCGCCGTTCCACCAGATGGGTGACCCGCCAGCCCAGCCGGCCGGTCAGTCGCCCTGGTACCGCTGCTCGCGCCACGGATCACCGTACTCGTGGTAGCCGGCGGTCTCCCAGAAGCCGGGCTCGTCAGCCACCGTGAGCCGGATGCCGCGCAGCCACTTGGCGGACTTCCAGAAGTACAGGTGCGGGACCAGCAGCCGGGCCGGCCCGCCGTGCTCCGGGGCGAGGTCCTCGTCCTCGAACCGGTACGCCACCCACGCCTGCCCGCCACGCAGGTCGTCCAGCGGCAGGTTCGTGGTGTAGCCGCCGTACGAGTGCGCGACCATGAAGTCGGCGGCCGTGTCGACGCCGTCGAGCAGGGTGTCCAGCGACACCCCGGTCCACCGGGTGCCGAGCTTGGACCAGCGGGTGACACAGTGGATGTCCAGCGTCGGCGTCTCGGCCGGCAGGGCCAGGAACTCCGACCAGGTCCACGCGTACTCCGTGCCGGTCTCGGTGGTGACCGTGAACTCCCACTCGTCGGGGTGGATCCGCGGGGTCGGTCCAGCGGACAGCACGGGGAAGTCGTCCACCAGGTACTGGCCGGGTGGAAGGTCCGGACGCCCACCCCGGCGCCGACCGGTGAAACCGGGAGACACTATGCCCACCCGCTAGTCGTACCACCTCCAGGGTAAGGAAGGGCCCCTTGTTATCGCTTTCTGATGTAGCGGGGCCCCTTTTTAACCCGTTGGGAGGGTGACGTGACGGCGATGGCGAGGCGGATGTGGCGGTTGTTCGAACCGGTGCACGCGGTGACCTACTTCGCGCCGCGGGCGCGGGCCGAGTACGAGGCGGCGGGCCTGCGCGGGTTCTGGCGCGGCTATTTCGCGGGCCGGGCCGCGCCGCTCGGTCCGGTCGGTCCCGGGCCGGTTGAGGCGATCTTCTTCGGTTTCGCACCCGGCATGGTGGCCCGGGCCGTGCCGGACGTCTGGCAGCGGCTGGCGCCGTCGGGCGTGCTGGCGGCCCGGCTCGACGGCGCCCGGCGCGCGCTGGCGGCACTCATCGACGCCCCGAACCCGACCGAGGCCGTCCCTGGCCCAGCCAAGGCAATACCGGACCCGACCGAGGTCGCCCCGGACCCGACCGAGGTCGCCCCGGACCCGACCGAGGTCGCCCCGGACCCGACCGAGGTCGCCCCGGACCCGACCGAGGTCGCCCCGGACCCGGCCGAGGTCGCCCCGGGCCTGACCGAGGTCGCCGCGCAACTGCGGGCGGTGGCCGAGCGGATCGACCGGCCGGGCCGGCCGTTGGGCGCGGCCAACGCGGATCTGCCCTGGCCGGAGGATCCGCTGGGCACGATCTGGCAGGCCGCCACCGTGCTGCGGGAACATCGGGGGGACGGGCATGTCGCCGCCCTGCTGACCCACGGACTCGACGGGGCCGAGTCACTGGTCTGGCGATCGTCCCTGGACGGTGACCGCCGGGCGCTGCAACCGGTCCGCGGCTGGACCGACGAGGAGTGGGACCTGGCCCGGGACCGGCTGACCGAGCGGGGTTGGCTCGACGCCGAGGGTCGGGCCACCGCCGCCGCGACCGCCGCGCGGGACGAGATCGAAGCGGTCACCGACGCGCTCGCCGAGGGCCCGTGGCGGGTGCTCGGCCCGGACCGCACGGAACGGCTCGCAGAACTGTTGACGCCGCTGTCGGCCGCCGCCGCGACGCTGCTGCCGTACCCGAATCCGATCGGGCTCGCGCCCCGCTGATGCGGACCCGCCGCGCGCACGACGAACCCCGGCGGCCGTGCGCGGCGGGCCCCGACGCCTCCCCCCGAGGCGGGCCCGGGCCGCTGGTCGAACGGCCCTCAGCGCCGC
Organism: Plantactinospora sp. A48; assembly: GCF_055793945.1. Lineage (NCBI taxonomy): Bacteria > Bacillati > Actinomycetota > Actinomycetes > Micromonosporales > Micromonosporaceae > Plantactinospora > Plantactinospora sp. A48. The sequence continues at coordinate 3,106 of NZ_JBTIXF010000016.1, forward strand.
CGGGCCCAGGCGACAGACGCCGGGCCCAGGCCGCACGCACGGGGCCCGCTCAACGCACGGGGCCCGCTCAACGCACGGGGCCCGCTCAGCCCATGGGGACCGCTCAACGCACGGGGCCCGCTCAGCCCATGGGGACTGTTCAACGTACGGGGGCCGTTCAACGCGGGGCGGGCTCCGCGCGGTCGGTACGGGTGGCCCGCAGGCTGGTCACGGTCACCACCGCGAGGATGCCGACGATCACGCCGAGCGAGGCCAGGGTCGGGATCTGCGGTACGCCCGGCCACACCCCGTGCGCCCAGTGCAGCCCGAGCTTCACCCCGATGAAGGCGAGGATGACCGCCAGGCCGTAACTGAGGTGTACGAGCCGGCTGAGCGCGGCGTGCAGCACGAAGTACAGCGCGCGCAGGCCGAGCAGGGCGAAGGCGTTGGTGGCGAAGACCAGGTACGGGTCCTCGGTGATGCCGTACACCGCCGGTATCGAGTCCACCGCGAACACCACGTCGGTGCCGAGCACCGCGACCACCACGAGCGCCAGCGGGGTGAGCGCGCGCCGGCCGGCGATCCGGGTGGTCAGAGCGGGACCGTGGTACTCGTCGGTCACCGGCATGAGCCGGCGCAGCAGCCGGACCGAGCGCATCCTGGCGATGTCCACCTGCTGGTCGTGGCCGCGTACCGCGTCCCGGAGCAGTTTCCCGGCGGTGGCGATGAGGATCGCGGCGAACAGCAGGAACGCCCAGTCGAGGGTCTCCAACGCCGCCGCGCCGACCGCGATGAAGACGCCCCGCAGCACCAGGGCACCGGCGATGCCGTACAACAGGACCCGCTGGGCCAGCACCGCCGGCACGGCGAACGCGGCCAGCAGCAGCATGAAGACGAACAGGTTGTCCACCGAGAGGGACTTCTCGACCAGGTAGCCGGTCAGGTACTCCAGCCCGCGCTCCGAGTCGTACCGCTGCCAGACGTACACCGCGAAGGCCAGCGGCAGGGCTATGTAGAAGGCCGACCAGCCGAGCGCCTCCCGCAGCGACACCTCGTGCGGGCGGCGGGTGACCAGGAAGTCGAGCACCAGCAGCGCCAGCACGCCGGCGATGGTCACGGCCCACAGCGTGGGGGTGCCCACGGAACTCAGGGCGACGGCGGGGAACTGCGCGGTCATCCGGATGGCCTCCTCGAACACGCTGACATGTCCGAGGTCTCCTTCACCCAGCACCGTGGGCAACCACCCGAGGCGGCCGGGACGCCGTACTGACCGGGATGGTTCGTGGGAAGTACTCCCCTCGCTGGGTAAGGTTAGGCGAGCCTTGGTCGACTGGGCAAGGAACCACGGCTGTGAGTTCCCTGGCCGGCCGGGTCGCCGGTCCCGGCACCGCCGGTGCTGACCTGTCTCCCGCCGCCGCCGGTGCTGACCTGTCTCCCGGCGCCGCCGGTGCTGACCTGTCTCCCGGCGCCGCCGGTGTTGACCTGTCTCCCGGCACCGCCGGTGCTGACCTATCGTGATGCCGGTGACCGAGGAGATCCCGCCGGCCGGGCCGCTGTCCGGCGTCCGGGTGGTCGAGCTGGCCGGGATCGGTCCCGGCCCGTTCGCCGCCATGCTGCTCGCCGACATGGGCGCCGACGTGGTCCGGGTGGATCGGACCACGGAGGTACGACCGGAGCTGTTCGGAACCCCGCACCCCGACCTGCTGCTGCGGGGCCGCCGGTCGGTGGGGCTGGACCTGAAGAACGCGGCCGGCCGGGACCTCGTACTGGATCTCGTGGCCCGCTCGGACGTGCTGCTGGAGGGGTTCCGGCCGGGCGTCACCGAGCGGCTGGGCCTCGGGCCGGCGGACTGTCACGGGGTCAACCCCCGACTGGTGTACGGCCGGATGACCGGATGGGGACAGGACGGCCCGTACGCCCAGCACGCCGGACACGACATCGACTACCTGGCGCTGACCGGTGCCCTGCACGGCATCGGTCGGGCCGGTGAGCCGCCCGTACCCCCGATGAACCTGCTGGGCGACTTCGGTGGTGGGGCGATGATGCTGGCCTTCGGGGTGGTCTGTGCCCTGTACGCCGTCCGGTCCGGCGCCCCCGGTCAGGTGGTCGACGCCGCGATCGTCGACGGGGTGAGCCTGCTGTCCACCCAGATCCACGCGCTGCGCGGGATGGGGCTGTGGCGGGACGGGCGCGGGGTGAACCTGCTCGACGGCGGGGCGCCGTTCTACACCACCTACGAGTGTGCCGACGGCCGTTACCTGGCGGTCGGGGCGCTGGAGCCGCGCTTCTACGCCGAGCTGGTCGAACGCGCCGGCTTCGAGCCGCCGTCGGGCGAGGGACGGGACCGCACCGACCCCGCGCAGTGGCCGGCCGGCCGGCGGCACTGGGCCGAGCTGTTCCGCGCGCGTACCCGGGACGAGTGGATGGCGTTGCTGGGCGACGGCGACGCCTGCGTGGCGCCCGTGCTCGACTGGGACGAGGCGCCCCGGCATCCGCACCTGGCCGCCCGGGGCACGTTCATCGCCCCGGGCGGGGTGACCCAACCGGCACCGGCGCCCCGGCTCAGCCACACCCCGGGCGCCGTGCGGCGGCCGCCCGGGCAGCCCGGCGAGCACACCGACGAGGTGCTCGGGGAGCTGGGCCTGTCCCCCGACCGGATCGCCACCCTGCGCGACTCGGGCGCGGTCGCCTGAGCCGACCACACGCCGCCGACCACACACCACCGCCCACACGCCACCGACCACACACCGCCGCCCGCCGACGGCAGCGGTGGCGGCGCGGTGGGTGGTGAGTGGTGGGTTAACAAGGGGCCCCTGCTCTACAAAATGCGATAAGAGGGGGCCCTTCCTTACAGGCGGGGGCGGGTGGTCGGGGCGGGGGCCGGCTCGATCATCGCCTGGTAGTCGTCCGGCAGCCGGGCCACCAGCTCGTCGAACTCGTCGCCGGTGACGGCCTCGTGCAGGGTCTCGAACAGCGCCCGTACGGCGTCCCGGGCCGCCGGTTCGGTCACGCCGGCCCGCTCGGCGACCCGTCGGGCGAACTCGGCCGCGTCGAACAGCTCGGCGTCCTCGTCCGGCGGGCGGAGCAGGCCCTGCAACGGCAGCGGTAACTGGGCGGCCAGGTCCAGTGCCTCCCCCGCGGTCAGCCGGTCGTTGAGGGTTTCCAGGGTGGCCCGGCTCAGTTCGACGGCCCGGTCGCCCGGCACCCTGGCCCGGCGGGCCACGAGATCCACGAAGGTGTCGTAGTTCATGGCGGCGACTACCCGCCGCTCCCGTCGGCTAACAGGCGTGACCGGCCCACCGGCGGGTATGCGGCGGCGCCGGCCCGGCGAGCCGGGTATGCGGCGACGGCCGGACCGGCGACCTCCGGGACCGGCGGCGGACAACGGCGTGAGGAGGGCGGCGGCATGGTGACCGACGAGCAGGTGATGCGGTACCTCTCGGCCTTGGACTACCCGGCCGAGAAGGCGGAGATCCTCCGGGAGGCCGAGCGGGAAGGCGCCCCGTACGAGGTGCTGCGGGCGCTGCGCGCTCTCCCGCCGGTGGACTACGGCAACACCAACGAGGTGGTCCGGTCGGCCCGCACGGACGTGGCGCCCGAGGTGGGCCCGGCCGATCGGGCCGCCAAGGCCCGCGACCGGCACCAGCGGGTGGCCCGGAACCTGCGTTCGATCTGACGGCGGCCGGTGCGACGGCGCGTCGAGGATCATCCGAGGTCGGCCGGCGGGAAGCTGCGTCCACTGCGGGACCGGCCGGCGCACGCGCCCGTCCAACTCGCCGGGATGGCTCTGACCGGGGTGTGTGCCGGCGTGCTGTTCGGCCGGTACAACTCGGTCCCGTTGGCCCCCCTGGTGGGCTGGGACGTGGCGGCGCTGGCCTATCTGGCCTGGGTGTGGACCCGGATCTGGCCGATGGACGCCAGCCGCACCTCCCGGCTGGCCGTACGGGAGGATCCGGGACGCGGTGCGCGTGAGGTGCTGCTGCTGTCCGCGTGCCTGACCAGTCTGCTCGCCGTGACGTTCGTGCTGACCGGGGCCCGGGGCCAGCCCGCCGCCGGGGAGCAGTTGCACGTCGGGCTCGGGGTGGCCAGCGTGCTGGTCTCCTGGGCGATGGTGCACACCATCTTCACCGCCCGCTACGCCCGGTTGTACTACACCGGTCTCGACGGTGGGATCAACTTCAACCAGGCCGCCCCGCCACGCTACTCGGACTTCGCCTATGTGGCGTTCACCATCGGAGTCACGTTCCAGGTGTCCGACACCAACCTGACCAGCGGGGAGATCCGCCGGACCGTGTTGTGGCACGCGCTGCTGTCGTACCTGTTCGGGGCCGTGATCATCGCGGTCACCATCAACCTGCTGGCCGGTCTGGTCCGCTGAACGTGCCCGCCGGCAGAGCGGTGCAGGCCAGCCGAGCGGGCCGTGCCACGCGGCGGGAGGCCGGACGGGGTGCCCGGGCACGGCAGGCGTGTCCGGGACACCGCGTCCGGCCGCACCCCGGCGACCCCGGGCGCCCGAACCGGGCGCACCCGCCGGATGGCGGCCACCGACCCGGCGCGGGCCGGCACTGCTACCGGGACCATCGTACGAAGGCTTTTCATCCGATGGGCCCGGAACGCGAGAAAAATGGCGAAGCGGTGATCACATGTTGATCATGTGGCCGGCCAGGCCGTGCAGCGCCTCCTTCACCGCCTCGCCGAGCGTCGGGTGGGCGTGGACGTTGCGGGCCAACTCGTGCACGGTGAGGTCCCACTGCTGGGCCAGGGTGAGTTCGGGCAGCAGTTCGGTGACGTCGGGACCGATCAGGTGGCCGCCGAGCAGCTCGCCGTACCGGGCGTCGCTGACCAGCTTGACGAAACCACCGGGGTCGGCGAGCCCGTGCGCCTTGCCGTTCGCGCTGAACGGGAACTTCGCCACCCGTACGTCGAAGCCCCGCTCCCGGGCCTGTGCCTCGGTGAGCCCGAAGCTGGCGATCTGCGGCTGGCAGTACGTGGCCCGCGGGATCATCGTGAAGTCGAGTTCCATCGTCTCGGCCCCGGCGATGGTTTCGGCCGCGATGACACCCATCGCCTCGGCCGCGTGCGCGAGCATCAGCTTGGCGGTCACGTCCCCGATCGCGTACAGGTGCGGGACACTGGTCCGGCCCCGGCCGTCGACGTCGATGGCACCCCGCTCGGTCAGCCGGACGCCGGTGTTCTCCAGGCCGTAGCCGGTGACCCGGGGTTGGAAGCCGATCGCCTGCAGGACCTTGTCGGCGGTCAGCACCTGCCGGTTGCCGTCCCGACTCACCGTCACCCGGACCTGGTCGCCCGAGTCGTCGATGTCCTCCACCCGGGTCGAGGTGAGCACCGTGACGCCGAGTTTGCGGTACCGGCGGGCCAGCTCCTTCGACACCTCCTCGTCCTCGGTCGGCACCATCCGGTCGAGGAACTCCACGATGGTGACCTCGACGCCGTAGCTGCGCAGCACGTACGCGAACTCGACCCCGATGGCCCCGGCGCCGGCGATGACGACGCTGGCCGGCAGTTCGTCGGCGAGGATCTGCTCCTCGTACGTGACCACCCGCGGCGACAGCGCGGTGCCGGGCAGCAGCCGGGTGCTGGCACCGGCGGCGATGATGCAGTGGTCGAAGGTGACCGTCGAGGTGCTCCCGTCGGCACCGGCGACCGAGAGGGTGTGCGGGTCGACGAACGTGCCCCGCCCGTCGTACTGGGTGATCCGGTTCTTGCGCATCAGGTAGTGGACGCCCTTGACCCGGCCGTCGGCGACGACCCGGCTACGCCGGTGGGCCGCCCGGTAGTCGAAACTGACCCGCCCGTCCACCTGGATGCCGAAGGTCTCGGCCTCGCTGGTGAACAGGTGGACGAGTTCGGCGTTGCGCAGCAGCGCCTTGGACGGGATGCACCCGACGTTCAGGCACACCCCACCCCAGTAGCGCTCCTCAACCACCGCGACGGACAGGCCGAGTTGGGCGGCGCGGACGGCGGCCGTGTAGCCGCCCGGTCCCGCGCCGAGGACGACGACGTCATGGTGTTGCGTCATACCGACGAGCCTAGGCCGCGCTGGATCATGGAGCGTTTCCGGTCCCCACAGCCGTGGGCCACCCGTGTCCGTCGTGGGCCGGCCACCCGCACCGGCGGCGCAGCGACGCCCTGGCGGATCAGCCGAGAGCGCCGGACCGCAGTGTGCCGTAGGAGTTCTCCGCGTCCGCCCGCGCCAGGGCCCCGACCAGCCAGGCGAACCGTTCCGACTCCCGGCCGCCGATCAGCCCGGCCAGTTCCCGGGCGGAGCGACCCAGGCCCAGCTTGCGGGCGGCGGCCAGGGCGCGGCGGTCGGCCACCGGACCGGTCTCCGGCCACAGCGCCTGCGCCTCCCGCAGGAACAGGTCGACCACCACCTCGTCCACGCCGGGCAGGCCGGTGAGCAGGGCACGTTCCCGGTCCGGCCGGTAGCGGGCGGCGACCCGCAGCCGGCGCAGGTCGCCACGGTAGCGGTCCAGCAGGGCCCTGGCCAGGTCGCCGAGCACGGTGGCCAGCCCGGTCGCGTCACCGCCGCGCCATCCGCACTCGCGCAGCAGCGCGGCCCGGTCCTCGGCCAGTGACCGGGCCAGCCGGGCCGCCGAGTCCCAGCCCCGGTCCCGCAGGGCGCGGGCGGTCACCGTGGCCCGGCCCACGTCGCCGGTCCGGCGTAGCAGCACGGCGAGGTACAGCACCTGGAACAGGCTGCCGGGGTTGTTGGTGACCCGCAGCCCGTACGCCTCCGCGAAGCCTCGCCCGGTGGCCAGGAGCCGCCGGACCATCCGCTTCTTCCGTTCGGTTTCCGAGTCGACGGTACTGGTCATGCGGCCCGCGTACCCGTCCTGCGGGTCGGCACGCTACCCGGCCGGAGGCGTCTGGCCGGTCCGCCGCAGCGCTCTGGTCGGTCCGGCCGCAGCGCTCTGGTCGGTCCGGCCGCAGGTGTCTGGCCGGTCCGGCCGTGGCCGGCTATTCGGTCCGGCCGTGCCGGTCGCGGGCCTTGAGTCGGGTGGTCGGCATCTCCGGGGCGGGCAGTGGCGGGGCGGGGTCGTCGGCCACCACGCCGAACCGGCGGCCGGCGGCCCAGTCGGCGCGGGCCTCGACGATCTCCTCGTGCGAGCGACCCACAAAGTTCCACCACATCACCAGCGGATCGTCGAACGGCTCCCCGCCGAGCACGACCAGCCGGGTCGGCTCCGCGGCGGTCAGCGCCAGGTCGGCCCGACCGGTACCCAGGTACAGCAGCGTTCCCGGGGTCAGCTGCGCGCCGGCCACCTCGACCCGGCCGGACAGCAGCAGCACGCCGTGTTCGTACGACGGGCGCAGCGGGAGTCGGGTGGTGCCACCGGCCGGCAGCGCCACCTGGGCGCCGACCAGTGGGGAGTGGACGGCGGCCGGCGACCGTTCGCCCTCGATCCCGCCCACCAGCACGGTGACCTCGGCAGCGCCGATCCGCAGCACGGGCATCGCCGGGTGGTGGGCGAAGCCCGGTGCGCCGTGCCGGGCCCCCTCCGGCAGCGCGATCCACAGTTGCAGGCCGTGCATGACCGGCGGATGCTCCGGCGGTGACTGTTCCGAGTGCGCGATGCCGCGCCCGGAGGTCATCAGGTTGAGCTCCCCCGGCCGGACCGACCGGGCGTTGCCCAGGCTGTCCCGGTGCAGGATCTCCCCCTCCACCAGCCAGGTCACGGTCTGCAGCCCGGTGTGCGGGTGCGGCGGTACCCGCATGCCGGGGCGCCCGGCCACGTCGTCGGGCCCGAAATGGTCGACGAAGCACCACGCGCCGATCATCCGGCGCTGCCGGTGCGGCAGCAGCCGCCGCACCGTGGTGTACCGGCCCAGCGGCACGTCGTGGCCCGGCAGCAGCACGCTGGCCGGCTCACCGGACGGCAGCGCCGTCCCGGCCGGCTGGATCTCGGCGGGCATCGGCTCGACAACGCTCATCCGACGACTCTACGGCGCCCGCCACCAGTCCGGCCCGGCTACGACCGGTCGTCCCCGGCCGGTCCGATCCGGCTACGACCGGTCGTCCCCGGCCGGTCCGATCCGGCTACGACCGGTCGTCCCCGGCCGGTCCGGTCCGGCTACGACCGGTCGTCCCCGGCCGGTCCGGTCCGGTTCGGGTCCGGCCCAGCGGACGGTTCCGGCCGGTCGGGCCGTCTGATCGCCCGGGGCGGCCGGCCGGTCCGCGTCGGCGGGTGGGGCACGCTGGGATTCCGCCGCCAACCCAGCACGTCACCGACGGCGACGCCGGCGAGGATCACCGTCATCGTCGTGCCGACCGCGATCGGTGGCAGCACCAGCATGGCCGGCGCCGTGACCACCAGCACGCCCAGCCCGGCCAACCGGGAGAACGAGATCCGGCTGAACACCGTGTACTCGAGGCCGGCGCGGCCGATCAGGAACAGCACCGGACCGGCGACGATCGCGGCGGTCCACGACGGCCGAGGGTCGGACAGCGGCGTACCGATCATCAGCCGGGCGGCGACGGCCACCGCGACCGACGCCGCCACCATCAGCAGATGGCTGTACGCGGTCGAGCGTCCCAGGTGGGTCGGGTCCTCGGCCACGGCGAGGGACTCGGTCATCAGCTCGCCGGCGCGGTAGATGTAGATCCGCCAGAGCAGGCCGGTGATGACGAACGAGATCGTCAGGGCCGCCACGCTGTCCAACCCGAAGGGCCGGGCGCCGAAGGTGGAGCCGGCCACCAGGATGTCGCCGCCGAGCGCGATGATGATGATCTGGCGGTACCGCTCCGAGGTGTGCTCGGCGGCCAACCACCACTCGGAGGTGCGGGAGCGACCCAGGCCCGGGGTCGGGTAGTCCAGCCGGGCCGCCGCGTAGTCGATCGTCACGGCCAACGCCCACAGCGCCAGCCGGCACCGGCCGCCGTACGCCGCGCCGAGCAGCCACGGCACGGCCGAGACCAGGAACCAGAACAGCGTACGCAGGCTCCGGCGCCGCAGCGTCGGCTCCGGTACGGCGAGAACCAGGTACGCCGCCCGGCCGACCTGGGCGGTCACGTAGGCGCCCGCGAACATCCAGCCACGGGTGCCGAAGGCTCCCGGCACGGACGCCGCCATTACCAGGCTGACCAGCATGATCGCCAGAACCACGAGCTGGGTCGCCGACCGGTCCGGGTCGAACTGGTCGGTCATCCAGACCGTCATGAGCCAGAGCCACCAGACCGCGGGCAGCAGCACCAGGGTCTGCCACAGGTCCGTCCAGTGCAGTTGATCGACCAGTTGCTGGGAGACGCGCTCCAGCGCGAAGACGAACGCCAGATCGAAGTACAGCTCCAGGAACGCCACGTGCTGCGGACCGGTCGGGTCACGCAGCAGTTTCGGGTCCCGTGGCATCAAGTTCCAGGGTGGTCGGTCGGCGGTCTCGCCAGTCGTATCACGGACCGGCCGGACGCCGGGACAAAACGCCGAACGCCGCCGACGACGGGATCAGACCCGGCCGCCGTGATCCTCCGACCGTGAAGTGGACGCGAGGGCCGCGCGTCACGCCGGCGGCTGGGTGAGTCTGGCGGCCACGGCGTCGAGGACCCAGTCCAGGCCGGTGGCGAAGGATGTCTCGGCGTCCACGTCCGTGCTGTCGTGCACGACCCTGGTCAGTACCGGGAACCGGCCGGTGGCCAGCATTCTCGTCACGTGCGGGCCGGCCGCGCGCCGCCAGTCGCGCTTGGACAGACCCGTGACGCGCTCGGCCCGCAGGCTCGCGATCTCGCGCCGGATCGCACCGATGAGGTAGGCGCTGACAGTCTCCGCGGCCCGCATGACGGTGTCGATGTCGGCGAGGCCGTCGAGGGCGGCCAGCTTGGCCTCGGTCACGGCGAGGCCGTTGGGGCCCAGGGTCGGGCGGCCACCGAGCAGGTCGGCCAGCCAGGGGTGGCGAAGGGTGGCCTGCCTGGTGCGGTGAGCGAGCAGACGCAGTGCCGCCCGCCAGTCATCGGGCTGTTCGGCGGGGAGAATCTCGGCGTGGACCTCGTCCACCATGAGGTCGAACAGCTCCTGCTTGGTGGCGATGTAGCCGTACAGCCGCATCGGGCCGGCGTTCAGCCGCGCGGCCACCTTGCGCAGCGACACCGCCTCCAGGCCGCCCTCGTCGGCCAGCGCGACGGCGGCGGCGACGATCCGCTCGCGGTCGAGCGGCACGGGGGGATTCGGCGGCTCCGGCCGGTCCCACACGGTCATGGTCACTCCCCTGCTGTTGCGGTGCATCGTAAGGGAGAAATACAGTGTATCGACATGAGACATCGTATCGCTGTGGTCGGGGCCGGTCCCGCGGGTCTTACCTTCGCCCGTGTCCTGCACCGCCACGGCTGCCCCGTCACCGTGCTCGAACGCGATCCCGCCCCCGATGCCCGGCCCCCGGGAGGCACGCTCGACCTGCACGAGGGGCTGGGCCAGTTGGCGCTGGCCAAGGCGGGGTTGCTGGCGAGGTTCCAGACGCTGTCCCGTCCCGAAGGGCAGGCCATGCGCATCCTGGACCCGGACGGCACCGTCCTGCGCGACTGGCGACCCGGGCCGGACGAGCGGGCCAATCCCGAGATCGACCGCGGGCAACTGCGTGACCTGCTGCTCGGTCCCCTCGACGTCCGGTGGGGGCGGGCCGTGACGCAGGTGGTGCCAGGTACCCGGGACGGCGTCCTGGTCCAGTTCGCGGACGGGCGGCAGGAGACGTTCGACCTCGTGGTCGGCGCGGACGGCGCCTGGTCCCGGATCCGTCCCGCGGTCTCGCCGGTGACGCCGCACTACACCGGCGTCACCTCGGTGGAGACCTCCCTCGACGACGTGGACACCCGTCACCCCGACCTCGCCCGGTTGATCGGCGACGGTTCGGTGGCCGCGTACGGCGTGAACCGCTCCATCGTCGCCCAGCGCAACAGCGGCGGTCACGTCAAGGTGTACGCCAAGTTCCGCGCGCCGCTGGACTGGCACGCGGGCCTGGACCTGGCCGACGTCGAGGCCGTCCGATCGAGCCTGCTGGCCCTGTTCGACGGCTGGGCCGCTCCCGTCCTCGACCTCCTCCGCCGCGGCACCGCCTTCGTCCACCGCCCGTTCCACGTCCTGCCCGTGGCCCACACCTGGACCCACGTGCCCGGGGTGACGCTCCTGGGTGACGCCGCCCACCTGATGCCGCCACTGGGGGTCGGCGCGAACCTCGCGATGCTGGAAGGCGCCGAACTCGCCGAATCCATCGCCAGCGACCCGGCGGACCTGGACGAGGCCGTTCGCGCCTTCGAGGAACAGCTGTGGACCCGGGCCGGCAGATGGGCGAAGATCACGGCGGCCGGTCTGGACCGCCTCGTGAGCCCGGACCCCGCCGAAGCCATCGCCCAGTTCGACCAGGTCCAGCCGTCCTGACCGCCGAACGCGAGCGCGTACGGATGCCGAAAGGCCCCGGTCACCGCCGTGGCGATGACCGGGGCCCGGTCGGTTGACTCAGCCGTTCCAGTACTGGGCGACCAGATCGGCGGCCTGCGACTCCCACTGCGCGTAGGCGTCCGGGTAGGCCGACACCTGCACCCGCTGGGCGGCGGCCGTGAGCGGCAGGTCCCGCCAGCCAGGGACGTTCTTCAGGCCGTTGAGGAACGCCGTGGTCGAGTACGACGGATCGGTGACCTGATCCGGCGTACCCCAGCCCGACGACGGCCGCTGCTGGAACAGGCCCAGCGAGTCGTGGTCGTTGGCCGCGCCGAGGTGGCCCAGGTTCTCCAGCTTGGACTCCTGCAGCGACGTGGCGACCGCGATCACCGCGGCCCGCTCGTCCAGGTCGGCCTTCCTGGTCGCCTCGACGATCGCCTTGGCGTTGGCCCGCTGCTCGTCGTTCAGGTTGATCCGCGACTGCGCACCCTGGGTGCCGTGCGGGATCAGCCTGGCCTTGTCCGGCGCCTTGGCCTTGTCCGGCGCCTTGTCCGGCGCCTTGGCCTTGTCCGGCGCGGCCGGCTGGTCGGCCTTCATGGTCTGCGTTACCGCTACCGGCCTGCTCACCGGGGCCGACCCGGTGGTGTCGGCCAGGCCCGGCCCGGAGGCCATGGCACCGGCGAACGACAGGCCGATGGCGGCCAGCATGCCCTTGTGCAGGATCGTGTTCGTGTTCATGGAGAGCTCCATTCGGGGGTCGACGCCGCACGCGGGGGATCGCGCGGGCGTGAGCACCAACTCGTGGGGCGCTCGAAGGGGGATGGACCTCCGGTACCGCTGGCGGACCAGGGGGCGGTCCACCGGGCGCCGGACCCGGTGTAACGACCGCCGCCGGCCCGGCATTCCATCGCGGGCGGCTCCACCACCTGGTCAGAGGCGCTGGTACGCGGCCGTACGGTGGATGTAACGACCGGCTCCCCGCCGCCATTCCGCCGGCGGGATGCCGCCGGTCACAGCCGGATCGGACACCGGGCCCCGGACCGGACAGCCGACCCCGGACCGGACGATCACCCGGGCCATCGAGATCTTGGACGCAAACCGTTCACCGGGAACGGTTTGCGTCCAAGATCTTCAGTGGCGCGGACGAGCGGACGGCCGGTCGGCACTTCCCGATGGTCCCCGAACGGGATTACCGTTCAGGTTCGGGGAAACTCGCCCAGGGAGGACGAATGACTTCCATCGGCACAGCAACGGACAATTACCGACCCCGCTCCGGCTGGCGACGTACCACTGTCGTCCTGGCCGCCAGCGGAGCCCTGCTGGCGCCCACCGGCGCCGCCTGGGCCGGCGGCCCGGCCGGTACCGGGATGCCACCGCCCAGCGCGCTCGCCGCCGGCACGGCGGTCCAGGCCGGCGCTGCCACCGGCACGGCGGTGCGGCTCGGCACCGTGTTCGCCGCGGCCCGGCCGACGCTGAAGCAGGGGGCCAGGGGCAGTGTGGTCACCACGCTGCAGAAGCGCCTGACGGCCCTGCACTACGACGTCGGCGGGGTGGACGGCGACTTCGGCTCGTCCACCTTCCACGCTGTGGTCGCGTTCCAGAAGGTGAACGGGCTGGCCCGGGACGGCATCGTCGGGCCGCGCACCTGGGCGGCCCTGGACCACCCGGTCATCCCGAAGCCGAAGTACCGGCACTCCGGGTACGCGGTGGAGGCCAGCCTCAGCCGGCAGGTTGTCTACCTGACCCGCAACGGTGCCGTGGTGCGCGTCGTGGACGCCTCCTCGGGCAAGGCCAGCACGCCCACCCCCACCGGCAACTACCACGTCACCCGACGGATCGACGGTTGGCGGCAGAGTTCCCTCGGCCTGCTGTGGCGGCCGAACTACTTCACCGGCGGGTACGCCGTCCACGGGGCGAACTCGGTGCCCAACTACCCGGCCAGCCACGGCTGCGTCCGGGTGACCGTCCCGGCGATGAACCGACTCTGGTCGATCCTCGGCGTCAACACGCCGGTACACATCTACCGCTGACCGGTCACGGGTCGACCCGGCGGAACGCGGCCAGCGGACCGCCGGGGCCCGCCCACCTGCCACCCGTGACCAGCGCGGCCGGCGCCACTAAGATCACCGTCATGGACGGAGTACGCACCGCGGGGACGGCACGCCGGGCCACGCCGGCCGACGCCCTCGAACTGGTCCGGCTGCGTGCCGTGATGCTGGCCGGCATGGGTGGCGGAGCACCGGCGGACGGGCCGTGGCGGACGGCGGCGGCCGAGACGCTGCGTACCCGGCTGGCCGAGCCGGAACCCACGCTCGTGGCGTTCGTGGTGGACCGGGACGGCACCGGTGGGCTGGCCGCGTGCGCGGTGGGCACCGTGGAGTACCGGTTGGGCGGTCCGGACAACCCGAGCGGCCGGGTCGGCTACGTGTTCAATGTGGCCACCGACCCGGACCAGCGCCGACGCGGACACTCCCGGTGTTGCGTCGGCGCACTGCTCGACTGGTTCCGGGCGGCCGGCATCCAGAAGATCGACCTGCGCGCCTCGGCAGCCGGCGAACCGCTGTACCGGTCGCTCGGCTTCGTCCGTACCGCCGATCCGGCCATGCGGCTGCGGCTGCCGGCGCCCGACCCGGCCGGCTGACCCGCCGGCTGATCCGACCTGACGCGACCCGGCCGACCTGTCGCGACCCGGCCGACCTGTCGCGCCGGGCCGCCCGGTTGACCAGCCAGGCCACGGCCGGCCCGGACCCCGACGTCGATGGCCGGTGGGTGAACATCCCGGGCCACCGCGCCGACCGGGGCGCTCTTCCCCCGGCCACCCTGGGTCGTTATGGTGCCGTGCGGTGCCCACGAGGCGCCTCCGACCTTCGGCGAAAGGCCCCTCATGCCCTCTCCCTCCGGCCCATCGCGCCGCACGGTGCTGGCCACCGCGGCGGCTGCGGCCGCCGCCCCGCTGGTGACCGCCGGTCCCGCGCGGGCGCAGGCGACCTCCGGTTCCAGAACCTGGAACCTCACGATCCTGGGTACGTCCGACACCCACGGCAACGTCTACAACTGGGACTACTACAAGGACGCCGAGTTCGACGACGCGAAGCACAACGACGTCGGCCTGGCCAAGATCGCCACCCTGGTCAACCAGATCCGGGCCGAGCGCCGCGGCAAGGGCGTCCTGGTGCTGGACGCCGGGGACACCATCCAGGGCATCCCGCTGGCCACCTACTACGCCAAGCAGGAGCCGATCACCACGACCGGCGCGAAGCACCCGATGGCCCGCGCCATGAACGTCATCGACTACGACGCGGTCACGCTGGGCAATCACGAGTTCAACTACGGCCTGCCGTTGCTGCAACTGTGGATCCGCCAGCTCGGGTTCCCGGCGCTGGCCGCCAACGCCGTCAACGCCGCGACCGGCAAGCCCGCCTTCCTGCCGTACGTCATCAAGGACGTCGACCTCGGCTTCGGCGTACCCCCGCTGAAGGTCGGCATCCTCGGCCTGACCAACCCCGGCGTGGCGATCTGGGACCGGGGCAACGTCGAGGGCCGGCTCCGGTTCGACGACATGATCGCGACCGCCGCGAAGTACGTGCCGCTCATGCGGGCCCGGGGCGCGGAGGTCGTGGTGCTGTCGGCGCACGGTGGCGACAGCGGCACCTCCAGTTACGGCCCGGAGCTGCCGAACGAGAACCCGACGGCGCTGATCGCCCAGCAGGTACCGGGCATCGACGCGATCCTGTTCGGGCACGCGCACAACGAGATCCCCGAGAAGTTCGTGACCAACACCCAGACCGGCGCGGCGGTGCTGACCTCGGAGCCGTCCAAGTGGGGGCAGCGGCTGACCCGGATGGACTTCACGCTCACCCGCGAACACGGGCGGTGGGTGGTCACGGACAAGCACGCCACGACGCTCAACAGCAACACCGTGGTCGAGGACCCGAAGGTGCTGTCCGCCGTACGCACCCAGCACAACAAGACCGTCGCGTACGTCAACCAGGTGGTCGCCAACTCGGTCACCGAACTGTCGGCCGCCGAATCCCGGTACCGGGACACCCCGATCCTCGACTACATCAACAAGGTGCAGACCGACACCGTGACCGCCGCGCTGGCCGGCGGGCAGTACGCGGACCTGCCGGTGCTGTCGATCGCCGCGCCGTTCAGCCGGGACGCGGTCTTCCCGGCGGGCCAGGTGAAGATCAAGGATGTGGCCGGCCTCTACATCTACGACAACACCCTGGAGGCCGTGGTGCTCAGCGGCGCCGAGGTGCGGGCGTACCTGGAGTACTCGGCCAAGTACTTCGTGACGCTGGCCCCGGGCGCGCCGGTCGACCCGGCCACCATCAGCGACCCGACCGTGCCGGACTACAACTACGACACGCTGTCCGGGGTGGACTACGACATCGACATCAGTCGGCCGGTCGGTCAGCGGATCACCCGGCTCACCCACGCCGGCACCGACACCCCGGTCGGGGCCGACGAGCGGTTCGTGGTGGCGGTGAACAACTACCGGCGCAGCGGCGGTGGCAACTTCCCCGGCATCGTGAAGACCCAGGTCTACAACGAGCAGCGGGAGATCCGCCAACTGCTCATCGACTGGGCGCAGACCAAGGGTGTCATCGACCCGAAGGACTTCTTCGAGGACAACTGGCGGCTGGTCCGGGACGGCGTCCCGGTCTTCGCCTGAGGTGTAAGGAAGGGCCCCCTGTTATCGCTTTTCGTATAGCAGGGGGCCCCTCTTAACACTCGCGGCAGGTGATGACTGACCCTCGCGGCAGGTGGTGGCTGGCCTTCGTGGCGCGCGACGGCTCCGCGGCCGGTCAGGCCGGCACGTCCTCCGTGGCGATACCCCGGTAGCGCCGCAGCCTCCGGTGGGTACGCTCGGCCGCCAGCCCGGCCAGCAGCATGCACACGGTCCCGACCGCCAGCACCGCGGCCAGCGTCCGGTCGTCGGTCCAGGCCGCCGCGGACAGCGCTACCGCCGCCGAAACCAGCAGCAGCCAACGGCGCGCCCGCCAGCGGTGCAGCCAGTCGCGTACCAACCTGTCGACACGTGGATCGCTGGTCCGGCCGTCCCGCAGTGCGCCACGGACCAACTCCCGGGTGACGCCGTCACCGCCGACGATCATCGGCTCGCCGCCGAACCACCGGTACGCCGTGGAATCCATCGATCCTCCCGAAGCTCGCGCGACCCCGTACCCCGGTGATGGTCCGGCTACACCCGACGGGCCGAATTGATCGGCCGACGGCGAACCCGGGCGGACCGACGGCGGCGGCAGCCAGCCGGGCGGGCCGCGAGCCGACGGCGGCGGCAGCGACCCGGTGGGTCGACGGCGGTAGCCGGCGTCGGCCCGGGTCGCTCCACCGGCAGTAACCGGCGGAGCGACCCGGGCCGCTCAGCGCTCCGGTACCTCAACTCGGACAACCCGACGTGGGTACCTCAGCGCGTGGATCACCTCAGCGTGTTGATCCGCCCGGAACGGTCCGGCCACGCCGACGCCGCCAGACGACGGTGAGCAGTACCATCAGCGCACCGAGTGTCACCGTGGCCAGACCGATGGTCAGCTCCGGTCCGATGCTGCTACCGGTGACCGGCAGCGGCCTGCCGTCGTGATCCCGGGGCAGGACGGTCAGCACCAGCGTGGCGGTGAGACCGGTCCGCAGACCCCGACCGGTGACCTCGATGCTGCCGGCCCGGCAGATCCGGACGTGGACCACGAAGTGACCGTCGGAGTCCGCCTGGACCTCGATCGGGCTCGGCAGCCGTCCGCCATTGCAGACAGCGCCGTCGTGACCGTCCCTGCCGTCCCGGTCATGGCCGTCACGTCCGTCCATGCCGTCGGCCAACAGCGCCGGCGGCGCTGGCGGCGCCATGGCGCCCACTCCGCCGGCCTCGTCGGGCACCGCCCGCACCCCGGCCGCCGTCGGCAGCAGGTCGAACGTCAACCGGACGGTCTCACCGGCGCCGTACCCGTCGCCGACGATGGTCGCCGTTTCCCCGACCACGATCGTCGGGTCCGGGCTGGTCAACGTCGGACCGGTCGGCGGGTACGACGGCTGCGGCGTGACAGTCGCCGTGGGCGCCGCGGTCGGGGAGACGCTGGGCTGCGGCGTGAAAGGCTGAGCAGCCCCCGCCGCGGTCGGGATGCCCACGAGGGCGACCCCGGCTGTAATCGCGATCATGATGCGGGATAGCCGCATGGCAGATCCTCTCTTCACTCGTCGCACGATGGCGTGGAACTGATGCGGGTGGTCCATGGGGTGACTCCCGGACCGAGCCAGAGATCGGCCGGGCCGGTGGCGCTGGGCGGGGCGAGCAGGCCGACCTCGAGTACCCGGTGTTGCCCGGGACGCAGGTCGACGACGGCGATCCCGACCTGACGACGTCGCTCCCGGCCGGTGCCGAGACCGATCCGCCGACCGTCGAGCTGGGCCGAGGTCACGCTGCCGCCGGCCGGGCTGTAGATCGTCGCGAGGGTGCGGGTGGTGTAGGGGTCACCGGCCATGCCGAGCCCGAGCACCGCGGGGGTGAGTCCGGAACGGGGGGCGGTCGAGCCGAGGGTGGCCCGCAGCGTCCATTCCCGCCAGCCGCCCGGCCGGCAGGCGCCCGCCGTCAACTCGGCGGAGCGGGTCAGGTAGTAGCCGAGCTTGGCGCCGCTGCCGTCGTTCAGGAACACCCCGACGGTCGGCCGGGTCTCCCGGTCCGGCAGCACGCCGGCGATCCGGGACTGGGCCAGCGCGGCCTGCTCGGCGGGGTGGGCGCTCCAGGCCAGCAGCCGGCGCTCGTCGAGGGCCCGGTCGAGCGCGGTGAGCAGGGTTCCGGTATCGACGGGACGGCTGAGCAGCGCGTCGAAGACCGCGCGGGCGGCGTCGGCGAAGTAGGCGTCCTGGTCGTCCTCGTCGGCCATCCGCAGATACACGTCGGACAGCAGCGCGCGCACCGCCGTACCACTGGTCAGGGTCGGGCCGCCGGGCACCGCGACCGGACCGGTGCTGGCCAGCAGGTACGACAGCGCGACCGGATCCGTGGCCAGCACGCCGTCGACCCAGCGCCCGGTGTGGGCGTGGTACATGGCCCGGTAGAGCCGGGCGGCGGTGGAGAAGTCCGGGGTGAGGTTGACGTCCGCCGGGTACGTGCTGGGTAGCTGCCCGTACAGACCGCGTACCGCCGGATCAAGCGGAAGGATCGGCGTGATGTAACCGTTCGCCTTCCGCGCGTTGTACATCTGTGCGGCCGACCCCTGCCCGGTCAGTTCGATCCGGCCGTCGTGCGCGCGTAGCACCGCGAAGGAACCCAGCATGCCCCCGGTGGCTCGGGACTCCGCGAGGTTCTGGAAGGCGAGCAGGTAGGTGCGGTCGCCTGATCCGCCGAGCAGGGCGGGCAGCAGCGTTGTCGCGCGGTGGGCCGCGGAGGTCAGCCGGGCGACCCGGTCGAGGGTCGCGTCCAGTTCCCGGACGGCCGCGCGGACGGAGTCCACCAGTTCGGGCTCGGGTGGCCGGAATGCCGTCCGGACCCGCTGCACGGCGGCGTCCGCGGCGGACACCCGATCGGCGGTACGGCGCAGCACGGTCAGGTCGATCCGGCCGCGGTGCGGCAGCAGCCCGTCGACGGGTACCTCGACGAGTTCCGGAAAGGCCCGTCTGGCCAGTTCGTCGACCGCCACCGAGACATCACGTACCGCGCGGAGGTTCGCGCCGGCCGCTGGCGCGTGGGCCGCGAGCCGCCACAGTGGGTCCGCGCCCGCGGCGCGGGCCGCCGCGGTCTGCCGTTGGAGCGCGTCGAGGGTGCGGCGCGCCTGGGCGTCGTCCCCGGCGCGCAACTGCTCGCCCAGTTGCCGGGCCAACGCGACGGCGCCGGTGAGGTGTCCGCTGGTCTGCCACACACGCCCGCCCAGCCAGCCCGCGGTGAGCGCCAGCATCGATCCGGTGACCAGCAGGGCGAGCAGGGTGGACCGGACCGGCCGCCGGCGCCACCAACGCCGGGTCAGGAGTCGTCTCGTCCCCGAACCAGTCACGCTCGCCGACCTCCAGATCGACTAATCGGTCTTACATGCCAAATGCTCTATAATCTGTATAGCATGCCGATTAGCCGATGGATCGGTATTACGGTTCTATTCGCCCCGAAAGGTACAGAGGGCGACAGATCAGCGCACGCCGGCAGCCTCTGCCAGCATCCGCTCGACCTGGTCGACACCGGCCCGCAGCGACATCAGCCGCAGGTAACTCTCCCGGCCGCGCTGCGCCATCTGGGTACGCGCACCGGACGGGATCGCACTGGCCAGGGAGAACCGGTCAGCCAACGCGTGCCAGTCCTCGGGTACGCAGGAAAGACCCGCCCGGGCCCCCTCGACCAGATCCACCGTGTCACCACGGGCGGAGGCCACCACCGGTGATCCGCTGGACAGCGCCGCCTGGAGTTTGCCCGGCACGGTGCCGCCCAGCACCGGATCGTCGCGCATCAGCACGAGCTGGTAATCGGCCGCGTGGTACAGGTCGGCCATCTCGTCCGCCGGCCGCTGGCCGAGGAAACGCACGTTCGTGGCGCCCAGGTCCGCGGCCAGCCGGCGGGCCTGCTTCTCGCTGGGTCCGGAACCGACCAGTACGAGGTCGAGCACCGACTGGGCGGCGGCAGCCGCACGGATCGCCGTCTCCACCCGTTGCTGCGGCCCGATCGTGCCCGCGTGCATCACGGTGCATCGGCCCCGGTGACCGATCGCGGCCCGGGCCTCCCGGGTGGGCAGCGCCGGCTGGAAGATCCGCTCGTCCGTCCAGTTGAGCACCATCTGGATCTTCTCGGGGTCGGCGCCCCGGCAGATCAGCAGGTCCCGCATGGACGGTGCGCTGACCGCGATCCCCTTCACCGACTGGTAGACCCGGCGGAGCGTGCCGGACAGCCCGCCGAAGAACATCCGCCCGCTGGCACCGCCCGCGTTCACCACGGCCGCCGTCGCCGTCCGCGGCCAGACGTCCTGCACGTGCAGCACGGTCGGGACCCGACGGATCAGCCGGAGCAGCGCGCCCGCGGCCAGCGCCGTGGCGGGCGCGTCGTACACGTAGAGCGCGTCGATCCCCGCCAGGTAGCGCGGCGCGGCCATCGAGGTGGTCGCGGCGAACGTGAAGTAGCCGGCCATCCGCCGGAACGATGAGCCGTCATGGGCCGGCAGCCGCGGCACCCGCCGTACGGTGAGCCCACCGGTGGTGCGCTCATCCCCCCACCGCTGGCGGTAGCCGGGATAGACGCGACCGGTCGGTGAGACCGGAAACCCGGTCAGCACCCGTACCTCGTGACCGCGATCCGCCAGCTCCTCGGCCAGGCTGCCCGGGATGAACGCCGGCTCGGGCGGGTAGACGTAGCTCAGAATCCCGATCTTCATCGCGGAATCCGGCTGAGTTCGGCCGTGGCGTCGCCCACCGGCCCGGCCTCGGCGGCCGGTCCGGGAGTCGTGGCACCTGTGGTCGCCGTACCGCCGGTCCCAGCGCCGGTGTCCCCAGGTCCGGCGGTCGTGGTCCGGGGCCCCGCCGTGGGCGGCACGCCCTGCCCGCCGTGCCGTGGCCGAGGTCCGGGCAGGCCCGCGCGGTACGAGTAGTACTCGGCGGCGGAGGCCCGGTCGAGCTTCGCCATGTTCAGCGCACAGCCCAGCAGCCGCGCGTCGACCCGTTGCAGGGCCTGCGCCGCCGCCACGAGCTGGGCCGCGTCGGTCCGGCCCTGCCGGGTCACCAGGATCGCGCCGTCCGCCTGGACCGACACGACCACGCCGTCGGTCACCACGAGCAGCGGCGCCGTGTCGATCACCACGATGTCGGCCAGGTCCCGCACCTGGGTGAGCAGATCGGCCATCGCCTTCGAGCCCAGCAGTTCACTCGGGTTGGGTGGGATCGCACCGGCCGGCAGCACCAGCAGGGAGGTGTCCCGCCACGCCTGGACCACGCTGGTCAGTTCGACCTCACCGAGCAGGACGTCGGTCAGCCCGACCGCGCCGTCCAGGCCCAGGTAGTCGGCCACCTGCGGCCGGCGCAGGTCGGCGTCGACCAGCAGCACCCGCCAGCCCGCCTCGGCCAGCGCGATCGCCAGGTTGCACGAGGTGGTCGACTTCCCCTCGGCCTTCACCGCGCTGGTCACGGCGATCACCCGGGCCGGCTCCTGGAGGTCCACGAACCGCAGGTTCGTCCGCAGGTTACGCATCGCCTCGGCCCGGGGGGTGTGCGCCCCGGCGCCGGTGATCAGGCGGGCGCTACGGGTCGTCCGGTCGTACGGGATCTGCGCCAGCAGGGGCGCCCCGGTGAGCCGGACCAGGGTCGCACCGTCCCGTACCGCCGTGTCGGAGAGGCCGCGCAGCACCGCGATGCCGGCGCCGAGCAGCAGGCCGAGCAGCGCACCGAGCCCGAGATTGCGCAGCGGGCGCGGCGAGACCGGATCGGGGCTGACCCGGGGACCGTTCACCACCTCGACCTTGACCAGCGGATCCTTCTCGCCCGGGCGGGTTTCGATGGCCTGCACGAGCTTCGCGAACTGGGTGGACACCGCCTCGGCCAGCCGCAGCGCGCGGGCCTGCTCGGTGTCGCCGATCTCGGCGTCCAACAGCACCGTCTCGGTGCGCGGGAGGGCCTTGATCCGGGATTGGATCTCCTGGGCGGTGAGCCCCGTCCCGCTGGTCGCGGCGACGCTCTGGGCCAGCCGGTCGCTGGTGAGCAGGTCCGCGTACGACTTCACGCGCTGTTCGAGGAAGAGGCTGCCCTGGTAAGCCCCGGACACGCCCTGCTCGTTGGAGGTGATGACGAAGAACGTCATTCTGGCGGCGTACCGCGGTTGGGTGCGCACCGTGACCAGACCGGCGATACCCAGCGCGACGACGACCGACAGCAGCACCATCCACCAGCGCCGCCGTACCAGACGCCACTGACTTTGCAGATTCATAAGGCCCCGGCCTCCCCTCTCAGGCAACTAACCCCCACGGGTCGGAAAAGGTCGCTCGGTTGGCCCAAAAAGTGACACCCGGAGCGCCGGGACAGCGGGGCCGGACGAACCTCATGACCGAATGTATCGGATATATAACGACAGTTACCTCATTTACCGTATGCCGCCCAGACGGCCGCCGCCGGGGAGGCCATGCGGCCGGAAGGCCGGCCGGGCCGGCCGGGGCCGGCCGGCCAGCCGACCGCGGGTCAGACCGGGTGTGCGGCCGAGGGCTGGGGTAATCTGGTCTGCGGTGTGCCGGGAAGCCTGGTCGGCGAAGATGACGCACGCTCTGCCGTGACGGACGCACAGCCGTGACGGACGCACAGCCGTGACGGACGCACAGCCGTGACGGACGCACAGCCGTGACATACACACAGCCGTGACGGACGCACAGCCGTGACGGACGCACAGCCGTGACGCACGACAGCCGACCACGAGGAGCCACCGCCGGTGCCCGACCCGAGCCCACCGAGCCGCCGTGATCTCCGTACCTCCGCCCCGCGCCGCCTGTTCGCCCCGACCACCTGGCCGGAGGCCCGGTTCGTCGCCGCCGTGCTGCGCACCGAGATGGTCGGCGGGGCCCTCCTGCTGCTCGGGACCGCGGTCGCGCTGGTCTGGGCCAACTCCCCGTGGGCCGACGGGTACGACCGGCTCGGCCGGCTGGTGCCGTGGCCCGGGGGCCACGGCGCGCACCTGGACCTGACCCTCGCCGAATGGGCCGCGGACGGACTGCTGGCGATCTTCTTCTTCGTGGTCGGCCTGGAACTGAAGCGCGAGTTCGTCGTTGGTGACCTGCGCAATCCCCGGCAGGCCGTGCTGCCGGTGGTGGCCGCGATCGGCGGGATGGCCCTCCCCGCGCTGATCTACGCGGGCGTCAACCTCGGCGCCCGGGGTGCCCCACGCGGCTGGGCGGTACCGACCGCCACGGACATCGCGTTCGCGCTCGCCGTACTGGCGATCGTGAACTCCCACCTGCCCCAGGGGCTGCGGGCCTTCCTGCTCACCCTCGCCGTGGTGGACGACCTGTTCGCGATCACCATCATCGCGGTCTTCTACACCGAGCATCTCAGCGTGCTGCCGCTGGTCGCCGCGCTGCTCCCGATCGGCGCCTTCGCCCTGTTGCTACGCGCCGGCCGGACGTGGTGGTGGGCACTGCTGCCACTCGGGCTGCTGGCCTGGTCGCTGGTGCACGCCTCGGGGGTGCACGCCACGGTGGCCGGGGTGCTGCTCGGCTTCGCGGTGCCGGTACGGGCCCGGGACGCCCGGCGGACCGGCCCGGCGGAGCGGATGGAGCATCGTTGGCGGCCGGTGTCGGCCGGCGTCGCGGTCCCGATCTTCGCGTTCTTCGCCGCCGGGATCTCGGTCCGCGGACTGGACGTCGGGCGGTTGTTCGTCGACCCGGTCGTGCTGGGTGTGGTCGCCGGGCTGGTGTTCGGCAAGACCGTCGGGGTGTTCGGCTCGACGTATCTGGTGTCCCGCTGGACGCACGCCGAACTCGACGAGGAGATCACCTGGTCGGACCTGTTCGGGGTGGCCCTGCTCGGCGGCATCGGCTTCACGGTCTCGCTGCTGGTCGGCGAGCTGGCGTTCGGCGCGGGCACCGAGCGGGGCGAGCACGTCAAGGCCGCCGTACTGCTCGGTTCGGTGATCTCGGCGGTGTCGGCCGCGGTGGTCCTGCGCCGCCGCAACGCGATCCACCGGCGGATCTCGGCCCGACAGAGCCGCGACGCCGACGGGGATGGCGTACCCGACAGCTATCAGGACCACCACGACGAGCAGGAGCGCTAGGACCGTCGCGACCCGCAAGAACCACCACGACGAGCGGGAGCGCTAGAACCGTCGCGACCCGCAAGAACCACCACGACGAGCGGGAGCGAGCGGGACCGGCGGGACCACCGTGGCGGGCCGGCGGGCCGCCGGCGCTGTCGGTCACCGGGTGTCCGGGTCCTGCTCGTCCTCGTCGAGCCCGTCGGGCAGCGCCTCGCTGAACTCGGCGGTGAGATCGTCGCCGGGCACCGCCAGCTGGTCCGCGGCGTCCCGATCATCCGCCCGGCCGCCCGGTGGCGGCTGCGGCGCCGTGGGTTCGCCGGCGAAACCGAACTCGTTCGGCTCGTCATGCCTGCTCATCGCTCGCTCCTCAGGTTCGCCGGACTCCTCGGGTTCGCCGCCGATCCGGCTCCGCCGGGCCCTGTGGAGCCGGATCGGATCGGCCGGGCCCGGCGGCTCGGATCCGAACGGCCCGGCCGGGACGGTCGCCATCTCGGACTACCCGATCATCGGGAGGTCAATCCGGCACCGGGCCCGCCACGGCACACTCAGGTCAGTTCGCGGACGGCGTCCAGGATCAGCCACAGGCCGCAGATCGCGAACAGGACCGCGGCACCGTACCGGATGATCCGGTCCGGCAGCCGACGCCCGAGGATCCGACCGACCATGATCGCCAGGGCGTCCGCCACCACCATGCCCAGGGTCGAACCCAGCCAGGTGCCGAACCAGCCGTACCGGGTGGCCAGCGTGATGGTCGCGAGCATGGTCTTGTCGCCGAGTTCGGCCAGGAAGAACGCGACCGACACGGCGATGACGGCCGACCGGCTGGTCCGCTCGGCCTTGCGGCGCTCGTCCTCGGTCAGGCTGTCCCCGCGCAGCGTCCAGGCGCCGAAGCCGAGGAACGCCAGACCGGCGACGAGCGCGATCCAGCTGGTCGGCAGCGCGGCGCCCACGCCGACGCCGATCGCCACGGAGCCGAGATGCACCACGGCGGTGGCCACGGTGATCCCGAGCAGCACCGGCAACGGCCGGAACCGGGTGGCGAAGGTCAGGGCCATCAACTGCGACTTGTCGCCCAACTCCGCCACGAAGATGACGCCGAAGCTGACCGCCAGCGCCACAAGAAAACCGTCCATGTCACCCTTCCCGCCTGATACCGGGTCGGGGCAATGGGCGGCCTCGACCCGGCTGTCCACATCCAGCCTGAGTCGAAGGTCTCGCCCGCCACGTCGGAACGTGGCCGCGTGGCCGGGCGCGCGAGCGCCAGTGTGTCGACCACGACATTGGGAGCTACTCCCCCTCGCGAACCCAGCCTAACCCACCCCACGGTCCCACCAGACAACCGGCTGGCCTTCCGAGATCTTGGAATCCTGCCACCCCCCGGGGGGGAACAGGATTCAAAGATCTCGACGGGGGTGGGGTGGGCGGGGTGGGGTGGGCGGGGTGGGGTGGGTGGGGTGGGGTCAGGTGGCTTGGGTGAGGGTTAGGGCGAAGCGGTGTTTGGGGTCGGTCCAGAAGTGTCGGGCGGCGAAACCGGCGGAGGCCAGTTCGGCGCCGATGCCGGCCGGCCGGAACTTCGCGGAGATCTCGGTTCGTAGCTCCTCACCGGCGGCGAAGTCGACGACCAGGTCGAGCACGCCGACCCGCATCTCCCGGCGGGCCCGAAGCCGCATCTCGATCCACTCCCGCTCCGCGTCCCAGACCGCGACGTGGTCGAAGCCGTCCGGGTCGAAGTCCGCCCCCAGCTCCCGGTTGAGCACCCGCAGCACGTTGCGGTTGAACTCGGCGGTCACCCCGGCCGCGTCGTCGTACGCCGGCACCAGCACGGCCGGGTCCTTGACCAGATCGGTGCCGACCAGGAACCAGTCACCCGGTTCGAGGGCGGCCCGCATCGCCTGGAGGAACCCGGTCCGCTCGGTGGGGGGCAGGTTCCCGATCGTGCCGCCCAGGAAGGCCACCAGCCGCCGGCCGCCGGTGGGCAGCCGGTCCAGGTGCCGGGTGAAGTCGCCGACGATGCCGCGTACCCGCAGGCCCGGGTAGTCGGCGGCGATCCGTTCGGTCGACTGGCTCAGCGCGCTCACCGACACGTCCAACGGGACGAAGGTGCCGAGCCCGCCGTGCCGGGTCAGCGCGTCCAGCAGCAGCCGGGTCTTGTCCGACGACCCCGAGCCGAGTTCGATGAGGGTCTTCGCCCCGGTCACCTCGGCGATCTCGGCCGCCCGCTCGACCAGCACCGACCGCTCGGCCCGGGTCGGGTAGTACTCGGGAAGCCGGGTGATCTCCTCGAAGAGTTCGCTGCCCCGCGCGTCGTAGAACCACTTGGGCGGCAGCCAGCGCGGCCGGGCGGTCAGCCCCACCCGTACGTCGTGGCGCAGCCCCTCGGCGAGGTCGCGCTCCTCCAG
The DNA here is from genome assembly GCF_055793945.1 of Plantactinospora sp. A48. Classification (NCBI taxonomy): domain Bacteria; kingdom Bacillati; phylum Actinomycetota; class Actinomycetes; order Micromonosporales; family Micromonosporaceae; genus Plantactinospora; species Plantactinospora sp. A48. Next base: position 29,586 of record NZ_JBTIXF010000016.1, read on the forward strand.
GTAGATTTCCAACGGCTCCGCCGTCATGTGTCCGCTCCCATCGGTTCGATCCGCAGATCCTCGGTCGTGGCGATCAGCAGGTGGTGCTCGGGAACCGGCTGCCAGGCCGGGTCGTCGTCCAGCGGCTCCGACGCCACCAGCACCGTCCCGTCCTCGGTGCGCACCGTCAGCGAGTGACCGACCGTGCAGGCCACCACGGTCCGGCCGTCGGTGAGCAGCAGGTTGAGCCGGGCCCCCGGGGCGGCGCGGGCCACCGCCAGCACGGTCTCGGTCACCGCGCGGGCCGGCGGGATCCCGGCCCGCAACCGGTGCCGGACCAGGGCCCACAGCAGCGCCGAGTCCGTCGGGGCGTCGAGGGTCAGCAGGTCCCGCGTCGGCAGCGCGGCGGCCAGCGGCGCCACCGAGTCCGGCCAGCCGGGCACGACGCCGTTGTGGCTGAACAGCCACCGGTCCGTGCCGAACGGCGCGGCCGCGGTGTCGGTCACCGGCATTCCCACCGTGGCGGACCGGACCGCGGCCAGCACCGCACCGGAGCTGGTCGTCCGGGCCAGCTCCGGCAGGGTGGTGTCGCTCCACATCGGGGTGCCCCGGCGGTAGCGCAGCGGCGGGCCGGTCGGGTCGACGTACCAGCCCAGCCCGAACCCGTCGGCGTTGATCGTGCCGCCGCCGCGCATGTCCGCCGGTGCCCAGGACTGCCGGTTCAACGAGTACGGCGGGTCGTACAGCAGGGTGGCGAGCGGCACCGGCGGCCCGAGGTAACACAGGTGCCGGCACATCAGCCGAGCTCGTCCGGGTGGGCGTCCCGGGCGCAGCGGAAGCCGCTGAAGATCTGCCGCCGGATGGGCAGGTCCCAGTTGCGGAACGTACCCCGGCAGGCCGCCCGGTCGGTGCCGAACGATCCACCCCGCAGCACCCGGTAGTCGTCGCCGAAGAACACCTCCGAGTATTCCCGGTACGGGAAGGCCGCGAACCCGGGATAGCCACGGAACGGGCTCGACGTCCACTCCCAGACGTCGCCGATGAGCTGGTGGACCCCGAGTGGTGAGGCGCCGCGCGGGTACGCGCCGACCGGCGCCGGCCACAGGTGCCGCTGGCCCAGGTTGGCGTGGTCGGGGCCGGGTTCCTCGTCGCCCCACGGGTACCGCCGGGAGCGTCCGCTGGCCGGGTCCCACCGGGCGGCCTTCTCCCACTCCACCTCGGTGGGCAGCCGCCGGCCGGCCCAGGCCGCGAACGCCTCGGCCTCGTGGTAGCAGACGTGGACCACCGGCTCGTCCGGTCGCAGCGGAACCTGTCGGCCGAAGCTGCGCCGGGTCCAGCCGGCGCCGTCGCGTTCCCAGTGCATCGGCGCCCGCAGCTCGGCGGCGGTGCGGTGCCGCCAGCCCGCCTCGCTCCACCAGCGCGGATCGGCGTACCCGCCGTCGGCGACGAACTCCAGGTAGCGCCCGTTGGTCACCGGCGCGGCGTCGATCGCGAAGGCCGGCACGTCGACCTCGTGCGCGGGGCGCTCGTTGTCCAGCGCCCAGGGGTCGGTGGAGGTGCCGAGCACGAACCGCCCCCCGGGGATCACCACCTCACCCCGGACCGGGACCACCGGCGCCGGGGGCGGCGGCGCGGCCAGCACCGGGGGGCCCTGCCGGAGCTGGTGGGTGGCCAGCATCGTCTCGTCGTGCTGCTGCTCGTGCTGGACGATCATGCCGAAGGCGAAACCGTCGGCCACCAGCCGCCGCTCGTCGAACCGGACCCGGTCGAGCAGGTCCAGCACCTTGTCCCGCACCGTGCCGACATAGCCACGCGCCTCGGTCGGGTTGAGCAGCGGCAACCGGGGGCGGTCCTTGCGCGGCTGTTTGAAGGCGTCGTACAGGTCGTCGATGTCCCGGCGTACCGGCTCACGGCCGCCGACGTCGCGGACCAGCCACAGTTCCTCCTGGTTGCCGATGTGGGCGAGGTCCCAGACCAACGGCGACATGATGGTCGAGTGCTGCCGCATCAGGTCGTCGTCGTCCACGGCGTCGGTGAGCAGGGCGCTGCGCTCGCGGGTCCGGGTCAGTTCGGCGGCGATGCGCTGTCGAAGGCCCTCGTCGTGGCCACGGTCCGGTCCGGTCACGGTGCTCATGACGTACTCCTTCCGGCGGCGTCGAGCCGCCGCCGCACGATGACTTCGATCTGGTCGCGGACCGCCGCCGGCAGGTCCGTACCGGCCAGGGCGGGGATCCCGAGCGCGACCACGGCCCGGGCCGCGCGGGCCAGCGCCGGGTCGGTCAGCCCCCGGCGGGCCGCGGTGGACCACCGGTCGGCGACCGGGGCACAGACCGCGAGGACCTCGTCCACGGTCCGGGCGTCGTCTAGCAGGGCGGTGAGCAGTCCCACCGGCGCGACCCACTCACCGGCCGGTTGGGCGTCGAGGTAGCGGACCTCCAGGTAGCCACGGGGCCGTACCGGTGGAAACAGGGTGCTGACGTGGTATTCCAGGTCGTCCACCGTCGGCGGTTCGGGCAGCGCGCCCTCGATCCAGTCGGCCAGGGTGAGCCCGGCCGGCACCGTCCAGTCGCCGTCGGACCGCCGCACGCACAGCAGGGGCGCGGTGAGCACGTACGCCGTCCAGTCCCGGACGGGGTCGCCCGGCCGGTCCGGGCGCCAGGCCGGGCGGGTCCGCGCCGGGTCGATCCGCTGCCAGGCCATCATCCGGGCGGAGGCCCAGCCGGTGTCCCGCCCGCCGTGCCGGCCGGCGGTCGCGAACAGCGCGAGCAGCACCGGACCGAGCGCGTGCAGCGCCGCCCAGCGGGCCGCCAGCCGGGCCGGCTCACCGGCGTCCAGGCAGACCTGGAGGCCTGCGGTGCTGTACATCATCGTGCGGCCCGCGCTGCCGTCCCGGTCGAAGGCCCGGCGCATCGCGCGGTAACGGGGGGTGTCCACCACGGGGCGGGCGGGGCGGTACGGGTCGATCCCGCTGTCGCCGAGCACCAGGCCGGCGCGGGCCAGCAGGTCCGCCAGCTGCGCGGCGTCCGCCGCGGTGGCTTCGATCAGGGTCCGGAGCGAGGGATACGGGGCGCTGGAGATCTCCAACTGCCCACCCGGCTCCGTGGTCACGGTGCCGCCCCGGTCGAGCGGGAGGTGCGGGCCCGCCGGATCGAGGGTGGGCGGCGCGTGCCGCCCGAGGGCGGTACGCAGCCGGTGCCGGTCGATCGGCCGGGCCGGGTCGTTCGCGTCGTGCACGGTCCATTCCAACTCGGTGCCGGTGAGCGCCGGTGGGCCGGTCTTGAAACAGATCCGGTTGAGGTGACCCTCCGCGGCCGAGAGGTCGGTCAGGACCCTCGGCTGGTCGAGGTCCGGCGGCGTCGCCATGTGCACCTCCCTTCGGGTGGGCCCGGGAGCACGGGCCCGGCGGACGGCCCGATGGGGCGGCCGGTCCGACTGGTCCGGCGGCCGCCGAGGGCCGATGGGACAACGAATCCCTGTCTACCATCCGGCTCCGACATCCGCCTCCGGTCACCGAGCAGGAACATTGCTGTCCAGCAAGGAATTCAGGGGTACGGCGCGCGTGGTTCAGACGGGCGATGGGTACCGTTACGGACGTGTTGGGCTCAGGATCGATCCTCAGCGGCCGCTACCGGCTGGACGACCGCGTCGCCACGGGCGGCATGGGTGACGTCTGGCGCGCCACCGACCTGGTGCTCGGTCGCCAGGTCGCGGTCAAGGTGCTGCTGCCCGGCCTGCTGAGCGATCCCAGCTTCATCACCCGGTTCCGGGCCGAGGCCCGGATGATGGCGGCGCTGCGCCATCCCGGCATCGTGCAGGTCTTCGACAGTGGCGAGGACAATTCGGCCGACGGCCGCCGGGTCGACTACCTGGTCATGGAGTACGTCGACGGTGAGCCGTTGTCGCGCCGCATCGACGAGGCCGGTCAGCTGCCGGTGGCGGAGACACTAGCGGTCATCGAGCAGGCGGCCCGGGCGCTGCACGGCGCGCACGCCGCCGGCATCGTCCACCGGGACGTCAAGCCCAGCAACCTGCTCGTCCAGTCGGACGGGACCGTCGTGCTCGTCGACTTCGGGGTCGCCCGGTCCACCTTGGTGACGAGCGTCACCAGCACCAACGCCGTGCCCGGAACGGCCCTCTACATGGCGCCCGAACAGGCGTCCGGCAAACCCGTCTCGGCCGTGACCGACGTCTACGCGCTGGGCGCCGTGGCGTACTGCTGTCTCACCGGACAGCCCCCGTTCACCGGCGACAACCCGCTCGAGGTGGCGATCAAGCACCTCACCGACGAGCCACCGCCGCTGCCGGCGGACGTACCGGCCCCGGTCGCCGCGCTGGTGTCCAGGGCCCTCGCCAAGGCGCCGGAGGACCGCTACCCGGACGCCGCCGCGATGGCCGGCGCGGCCCGGGCCGCCGCCCGGGGCAAGTTTCCCCCGGCCGGTACCGCGGCCGCCGCGCCGACCCCGGCCGGCACGACCGCCGCGAGCCCACGGGCCGCGGGCACGGCCACGACCGCGCTGGCCGGCGCCGGGGTACGGCCCCAGTCGCCGCCGGCGGCCGCGCCGTTGTCCCGGCCCCGCCGCCGGGCCCTGCTGGGCGCCGCCGGTGTGATCCTGGTGGGGGTCGTCGGCCTGCTCGTCGCCCTGCAGTTCAGACCCGAGGACCCGGGTTCGGGGTACGGCGGTCGCACCGGTCCGGAGGACACCGTGGCCACCACCTCGACGAACCAGCCCGGGCAGCTGATCAGCGGACCCAACGGGTCCACCGGGCCGACCAACCGGGGCGGGGCCGAACACTCGGCGAGCGCCAGCCCGACGGCCACCGCGACCGTGGGACCCAGCGCCACCTCCAGCGGGCAGCCGAGCGACGCCGCCCCGAGCACCGAGCCGCCGCCCGGCAAGCCGACCAGCGATCCGCCCAGCTCACCGGACAGCAACGGCAATGGCAGCCCGTCAGCGTCCGACCCGCCGCCGGCCTCGCCGGAGGCCACCCCCTGACATCCGGACCGGCCCGGTCCGTCGCCGCCGGACCGGCCTGCCCGCGGTATGCCAGATCTGGAGAAATCGCCACCTGCGGACACAGCCGTGCATAACGTGCCGCGCAGTGTCTTTTCTCCGAATGGGAGCCCCGCATGCAGGTGGCCAAGCTCGTCGTCGTGGGTCAGGGATATGTGGGGCTGCCGCTGGCGGTCCGCGCGGTGGAGGCGGGAATGGAGGTCGTCGGGCTCGACCACGACCCCACCCGGGTGAAGCGACTCAGCGTCGCCGACTCGTACGTCGAGGACGTCACCAGCAGCCGCCTGGCCACCGCGCTCGGTACCGGCCGGTACCTGCCGACCACCGACTACGCGGCCGCCAGCGGCTTCGACACCTGCGTGATCTCGGTGCCGACGCCGCTGCGCGACGGCGCCCCGGACCTCGGTTACGTGCGCCAGGCCGGCGAGTCGATCGCGCCGTACCTGCGACCGGGTTGCACGGTCATCCTCGAGTCGACCACCTATCCGGGCACCACCGAGGACGTGCTGCGCCCGCTGCTGGAACAGGGCTCCGGGCTGCGCAGCCCCGGAGACTTCCACCTCGGCTACAGCCCGGAGCGGATCGACCCGGGAAACCAGCGGTGGCGGTTGGAGAACACCCCCAAGGTCGTCTCCGGGACGGACGCCGCCGCGCTCGCGCGGATCGAGACCTTCTACCGCCGGATCGTCGAGCGGACCGTTCCGGTCGGCTCCACCCGGGTGGCCGAGCTGACCAAGCTGCTGGAGAACACCTTCCGGCAGGTCAACATCGCGCTGGTCAACGAGCTGGCGATGGTCGCCCGCGAGTTGGGCGTGGACATCTGGGAGGCGATCGACGCCGCCGCCACCAAGCCGTTCGGCTTCATGCCGTTCCGGCCCGGCCCGGGGGTCGGCGGCCACTGCCTGCCGATCGACCCCTGCTACCTGTCCTGGCAGGTCCGCCGGACGCTCGGCCGGCAGTTCCGGTTCGTGGAGCTGGCCACCGACGTCAACCACGGGATGCCCGAGCACGTCGTCCACCGGATCGGGCTCGGGCTCAACGAACGAGGTCGGGCGATCCGGGGGTCCCGCCTGGTGCAGATCGGTCTGGCGTACAAGAAGAACGTCGGTGACCTGCGCGACTCGCCCGCCGTGGAGATCGCGGACCGGCTGGCCGAGCTGGGCGCCGAGGTCCGGATCGTGGAGCCGCACGCCGGCCTCTGTCCGCTGCCCCGGGGGGCCAGCCTGGTCGAGCTGACCGAGCGGGAGGTCCGGGACGCGGACGCCGTCGTCGTGGTCACCGACCACGACGAGCTGGACTACGGCCTCGTCGAGCGGGCCGCCGGCTACGTCTTCGACGCCCGCAACCGATGCTCCGGGCCCAACGTCGAACGCCTCTGAGCCGCCGGGAAAGTCCGCCGGCACCGCTCGCGCGGCCCGGCGCAGCCGAACGCCGCCGAGCGGGGGTCGCCCGGTCCGGGGTGACCCGGGACGGTCCGGCCGGAACTTCCCGGCCCGGCCGGGCGACTAACCCTGCGTGCGGTGCGACGAGTGCAGGGAAGCGGTGTCGGCCCGACTGGACGGCGAGGACGACCCCCGCGAGCGGGCGGCGGTCGACGGTCACCTCGCCGGCTGCCCCGGGTGCCGGCGCTGGCAGGACGAGGCGGTGACGGTGACCCGGCTGGCGCGTACCAGTCTGGTCGGCGTGCCGGCCGGGGTGAGCGACGCGGTGTTCGCCGCGGCCCCCGCGCCCCGACGGTGGCGTCTGGACCGGGCGCTCCGGTTGGCGCTCGGCGCCGTGGGCGCGATCCAACTGCTGCTCGGGTTGGCCCAGGTCACCGGCTTCACCCTGACCCACGTGCACGGCGGGGCGGACCCGTACCACCTGTGGCACGAGTCCGCCGCCTGGAACGTCGCGGTGGGGGCCGGGTACGGCTGGATAGCCCTGCGCCGTTCCCGGCCCACCGGCCTGATGCCCATGCTCACCGCCTTCGTTGCCGTGCTGGCGCTGCTGTCCCTCAACGACGTGCTGACCGGCATGGTGGGGGCGGCCCGGCTGCTCAGCCACGGCCTGCTGGTGCTCGGTTACGTCATCCTGGCCGTGCTGCACCACCGCCGGGCCGGGGAACCCGGTCAACCGCCGGCCAACCGGATCGACGGACCGCGCTGGCGGGCACGGTTCACCGAGGAGACCCCGCCACCCCCGGCCCTGCGCCTGGTGCGGCAGCCCCTGGACGGCCAGGCCCGCACGGACCGCGCAACGTAGCGGCATGTTCCGTGCCCCCGTCGACCCGCGCCGGGAACTAGGAGATCCTGCGGCGGAAGGTGACCATCGCGAAGGCGTACGCCACGACGAGGATGCCGACACACCAGGCGAGCGCGACCCAGATGCCGGAGCCGACCGGCTGCCGGGTGAGCAGGTCGCGGATCGCGTTGACGATCAGCGTCACCGGCTGGTTCTCGGCGAAGGCGCGCACCGGTCCGGGCATGGTCGCGGTGGGTACGAAGGCCGAGCTGATGAACGGCAGGAAGATGAGCGGGTACGAGAACGCGCTCGCGCCGTCCGCGGACTTCGCGGAGAGGCCGGGGATGACGGCGATCCAGGTCAGGGCGAGCGTGAACAGGACCAGGATGCCGGCGACCGCGAGCCAGGCCGGCAGTCCCGCCGATGATCGGAAGCCCATGAGGAGGGCGACGAGCACGACGACCACGACCGAGATGAGGTTGGCTACCAGCGAGGTCAGCACGTGGGCCCACAGCACGGACGAGCGGGCGATGGGCATGGACTGGAACCGTTCGAAGATGCCGCTCTTCATGTCCAGGAAGAGCCGGAACGCGGTGTACGAGATGCCCGAGGCGATCGTGATGAGCAGGATGCCGGGCAGCAGATAGTTCACGTAGCGTCCGGTGCCCGAGTTGATCGCGCCGCCGAACACGTAGACGAACAGCAGCATGAACGCGATCGGCATGATCGTGGTGGTGATGATGGTGTCCATGCTGCGCGCGATGTGCCGCAGGGAGCGTCGGGTGAGCACGACGGTGTCACCGAAGAAGTGGCTGGTCATCGGGTTTCCTCAGCTCTCCGTGCCGGCGTCGGCGCTCGCGGGGTTGGTGTTCGTGGGGTTGGCGCCGACGATGGCGAGGAAGACGTCCTCGAGGGTCGGCTGCTTCTCGACGTACTCGACCCTGGCCGGCGGGAGGAGCCGCTTGAGCTCGGCGAGGGTGCCGTTCACGATGATGCGGCCCTCGTGGAGGATCGCGATCTGGTCGGCGAGCTGCTCGGCCTCGTCGAGGTACTGCGTGGTGAGCAGCACGGTCGTGCCCCGACCGGCGAGTTCCCTGACCGACTGCCACACCTCGATCCGGCCCTGCGGGTCGAGCCCGGTCGTCGGCTCGTCGAGGAAGATGACCGGCGGATTCCCGACCAGGCTCATCGCGATGTCCAGGCGACGTCGCATGCCGCCGGAGTAGGTCGACACCCGTCGCGCGGCCGCCTCGGTCAGGGAGAACCGGGCGAGCAGCTCGTCGGCGATCCTGCCCGGGTCCTTGAGGTGCCGCAGTTGGGCGACCAGGACGAGGTTCTCCCGCCCGGTGAGGATCTCGTCGACGGCGGCGAACTGCCCGGTGAGGCTGATGGCCTCCCGCACGTTCCCGGGTTGCCCGCCGACCTCGAACCCGTGGACACGGGCGGTACCCGCGTCGGCCTTCAGCAGGGTGGACAGGATCTTCACGACCGTGGTCTTCCCGGCCCCGTTGGAGCCGAGCAGGGCGAAGATGCTGCCTCGGGCCACCTCGAAGTCCACGCCCCGCAGCACGTGCACCTGGTTGTACGACTTCTGGAGATCAGTCACCTGGATCGCGGGTCCGTGGAGCTGGCCGGGGATCATTTCGATGTTTCCCTTCGGGGGGTGCTGACGCGGCGGACGATGACGTTGCCGTAGTTGGCGTGCAGGTGAAGTTCGACCGCGCGGTCGCTGGCGGCGGCGGCCGGGTCGGGGGTGAGCTCGTTGCGGACCCGGCCGTGGGCCGAGCTGGCGTCGATCCAGGCCGCGACGCCGGTCGGCACGCCGACGTCGACGTCGGCGTGGCCGTTGTCGAGCCGGATCGTGCCGCCGTTGACCTCCCGGATCCGGATGGGCCCGTGGGCGCTGCGGGCGGTCACGTCGCCGAGGGCCCGGTCGATGGTCAACGTGCCGGAGGTGGCCGCCTCCACGTCACCGGCCGCGGTACCCAGCTCGATGGTTCCGTGTGAGGCGCGCAGCCGGGCGTCGCCGTGGACCTCGGCGATCCGCAGCGCGCCGTACCCGGCGGTGACGTCGAGCCGGCCGGTCACCTCGGCGATGTCGCTGCTGCCGTACGGCGTTTCGAGGACGAGATCGCCGACCGTGTCGGCGGTGACACCGCCGTACTTCGCCACGAAGCGGCAGTTCCCGAGCACGCCGCGGGCCCGCACCGACCCGTAGGCGGTCTCGACCGTGGCCCGCGACCCGGTCGGCACCTCGCACCGGATGTCGACCGAGTCGCTCTTGCTGAACAGGTTGAGCCGGCGCGGGACCTTGATCCGCAGGACGCCGCCGTCGAACGAGACAGTGGTCTCGCGGGCGAGTGACTCGTCGGCGCTCCGGCCGGGCCTGCTCGGCAGCACCTCGGCGACGGCGTCGGCGCGGTCCGAGGCGATCACCTCGACGAAGCCGATCCCGGCCGTGACGTCCAGGTCGATCGGACCGGGAACCTGGAAACTGGGCATGACTGACCTCCACATGGGCGTGCCGGCCCCGTCCCGCGTAGCGACGGGACCAGGTGGCTCCGTTGTCCGGACCGGCTTGGGTGTCCGGGGTTGGCTGAGTGGTTGGGGTTGGCTGGGGCTGGGATTGGCTGGAGGGCTGGGACTGGCTGAGGGCTGGGACTGGCTGGGTGCCGGGACGGCCGGGTCAGCGGGCCCAGCCGGTGAAGCTGTCTCCCCGCTTGATGTCACGGCGCGGGGCGCGGTGGATGTCGGGTTCCAGGGCGGCGGCGATCGCGCGGACGAACCACGAGTTCACCGACACCCCCTCCTCGGCCGCGGCCTGCTCGACCCGGGCCTTGAGCCGGTCCGGCAGCCGCAGCGTGGTCCGCGAGGTCACCGTGTCGTCGACCGGATCGGCCGGTGCCGCCACCCGGGGCGCCGACGGAGCGGCCGGGTCCGGGTCCGGCGTTTCGGGCCGGGTCACGACCAGGTGCGGATCGCGGCCCCGCAGCACGACCTCGACCGAGCCGGGGGCGATCTCCCGGGTGATCTCGCCGGCCACGTCGCTCAGCACCCCCAGCAGGGTCAGCCGCATCGCGGCGTCCATGGCGACGTTGAGCTGCTCGGCGACGTCCCGGGCGGCCTCGTCGCGGGTCACGACCGCCGCGGCCAGCTGGGTCTGAAGCTCGGAGACGTACCGGTCGAGGTCCATGGCACCAACCTAGCACCACCGTGGTGTCATAACAAGCATGAATGACACCACGCGACACCACCGGCGTCATCGGGTGGTGTCAGACGGCCGCGTACGGCGGGGCTGTCGACCCGGACGTTTCGGGACGACGGCGGTCTGGGTACCACAGCGCCGTCGGCCTCCGGTGGCCACGGCCGGCCCACCAGCGGCCGGATCGAGCGCCGGATCTCTTCCAAGGGGTACCCATGCGCATCGGATCATTCGGCGCCGTCATCGTTCTGATCTGGCTGATCATCGGGGCCGTCGCGGCCGGTCAGCGCGGCTACTTCAGCGACTCCAACGACAACTGTGCGGAGGCCGGAACGACCATCGTGACGGTGATCGCCGGCCCGCTGAACTACCTCGGGCTCAACCCGAAGATCAAGTGTGACGTGCCCGAACCCTCGAAGTAGGACCCGCTCGTCCAGCCGGCGCGGCATATGCTCGCCCGGTTCGGCGAGAAGGGGTGGTGCGACGATGACCGGCGGGAGTCACTCGACGGCCGGCGGGGCCACGGCGGGACGCGGCGCGGCGTACGACATGTTCGACGCCGACGGCGCGTCCCGGTCGCTGGGGATCGAGCTGGTCTCCGCCGCCGACGGCCGGGCGGTGGCCCGGATGCGGATCACCGCCGCGATGGTCAACGGACACGGCATCGCGCACGGTGGGTACGTCTTCCTGCTCGCCGACACCGCCTTCGCCTGCGCCTGCAACAGCCACGGCCCGGTCACCGTGGCGGCGGGCGCGGAGGTGACATTCGTCCGGCCCGCCCGGGAGGGCGATCTGCTGGAGGCGCGGGCGGCCGAACGCACCAGATACGGCCGCAGCGGCATCTACGACGTCACCGTCACCCGGGCCGACGAGGTGATCGCCGAGTTCCGGGGCCGCAGCCGTACGGTCGGAACCGCCCGGCCCTGACCCCACGCCCTCAGCGGCGGACCAGCTCGCGGTCCCGGGCGCTCCGGCGGTGGGCACCCGGCAGGTTGTGCCGGACCGCCCCGGCGGCGTCCCGGACCCGCTCCCGCAGCGTGTAGTCCTGCCGGGCCACCCCGTCGGCGATGGCCTGGTCGAGGTCGTTTCCGCAACCGGTCAACACCGTGTCGAAGTCCCGGCGGACCGCCTCGGCCAGGTCGTAACCGTAGGAGCGGTGCAGCCGGGGAAACCACGGTTTGTAGAGCCGGGCCCGATCGTGCAACCCGGACGAGTGGGACAGCCCGTTCTTGGGCCGGTGCCGGACGTGGTCGGGGAGCAGGTCCGCGAACGCCTCCCGCAGGATCCACTTCTCCACGCCGTCCCGAAGCTTGAACTCCAGCGGCAGCCGGATCGCCAACTCGACCAGGGCCAGGTCCAGGAACGGCAGCCGGGCCTCCACGCCGTACCCCGTGCTCACCCGGTCCACCCGCTGCAACTCGGTACGGCCGAGGTTGCGCAACCGGTGCAGGAACAGCGCCCGGGCCCGATCCGGGGAGACCTCGCGGTACATCGGGTGGCCGCCGAACAGCTCGTCCGAGCCGTCGCCGGTGAGCACGACCCGGATGCCGCACTCGCGTACCCGGCGGAACAGTGGCGCCGAGACCACCGCGTTGATGATGTCGCCGTACTCGGTCAGCTCCCCCAGCCGGACCGCCTCGCGCACGTCGGCCAGCCGGATGTCCCGCGGCCGCAGCTCGACCACCTCGTGCGGAACGTCGAAATCGGCGGTGAGCTGGCGGGCGTGCGCCAGGTCCGGGCTGTCGGGCGCGCCGACGGTGAACGCGACACAGTCCGGGTGGGTCTGCCGGGCGTGCAGCAGGACCAGTGCGCTGTCCAGGCCGCCGGAGAGCAGCACCCCGACCGGCAGGTCGGTGGCGACCCGCACCCGGACGCTGTCCGCGAGCGCCGTGCGGACCAGCCGGACCGCCTCGTCCGGATCCGTCGGCACCGGCTGGTCCAGACCGAGGTGGTCCAGGTCGAGATGGGACGTGAGGTGCGGCCAGCCGCCGTCGTCGGCCCAGCCGTGGTGCCCCGGCGGCACCTCGGTGATCGGTTCGCCCACCGGCACCAGCGCCTTGATCTCGGAGGCCAGGTGCAGCCGTCCGGCCCGGCGGGCCCAGTAGAGCGGCTTCACCCCGAGCGGGTCGCGGGCCAGGTAGACCCGCATGGTGCTGCGGTCGACGACCGCGAAGGCGTATTCGCCCCGCAACCGCTCGACGGCCTCCGTACCCCATTCCAGGAACGCCGCCAGCACCACCTCGGTGTCGCCCGTGGTGCGCAACCGGTGGCCCCGGGCACGCAGCTCCGCGCGCAGTTGGGGATGGTTGTAGACCTCGCCGTTGTAGCAGAGCAGCCAGCGGCCGTCCGCGGAGACCCACGGTTGCTCGGTGTGCGCCCGATCGACGATCCGCAGCCGCCACACCCCGGCCATCAGCTGGTTCGTGGCCCGGATCTCCTCCACCTCACCGCGCGGCGCGAGGGTCGCCAGCATCGTCCGGAACAACCCGGGTTCGGCGCCGGCCCCGGCGATCAGGACGAATCCGCACACCGGTCAGCCCACCGCGGCGGGGCTCAGGCAGACGTGCCAGGCCTGCCCCTCGTCGATCACGTTGATCTCGCCGGCCCGCTGCCGGTCGAGCAGCAGCATGGCCAGCGCGGTGTCCGTACCGTTGCGGCGGTGCCAGGCCAACTCGACGTCCGCGGCGTGGCCGGTGCAGTGCGCGCTGGGCGCCAGCGCGGTGTAGCCCAGGTCGCGCAGATGGTTCTGGTGGGCCCGGCTGCGGACCAGGCTGGTCACCCAGAGCGGGCCGGCGCCGCCCGGCGAGACCCGGGCGAAGTCGACGGCCAGCCGGTCGAGCAGCGTCACGACCTCGGGCCGGGTACGCGGAAAACGCAGCCCGGCGGTCCGGGGTTGCAGGTCGGGCACCAGCCGGCGGCGGGCCGCCCGGGCGGCGCGGGCGGGCAGGCTTTCGACCTGCCGCAGGTAGCGGAAGCGCAGCCGGCCGGCCCGGCGCAGCGGTTCGAGATCCACCAGTTCGGTCGACTGGCGTACGTCCCGATCGGTGCAGAACTCCGGCACCCCGCCCCACCACATGGCGTCCACCCGGGACAGCAGGAAGATCCGGACCATGGCCGGCAGGTCGACGGCCGAGCTGCGCGGGCTGGGACGGTACCCGCCGATCTCGTCGAGCAGTCGGCCGAGGGTGCCGGCCACCCCGTCCGGGGTGGCCCGCCACACCGCGTGCAGCTCGGGCCCGCCGGCCCGCGCGGCCACCAGTTCGGCCGCCGCCCGACGTCGGCCGGTGCCGGCGGCGGCGACCACCTCGGCGAGCAGGTCGGCGACGGCTTCCCGGTACCGGGCCAGGTCCGCGGCACCCACCCTGCGGTGCGGCAGGTCGGTGTCGGCCGGGCGGTGCCGGGGCAGCTCGGCGTCGGGGGCCAGGGCGGTCGCGCCGGCCGCCGGTGACCCGGCCGTCCGGCTGCGACCGGTTCCATGATCGGGGGTACGCATCGCATCGGAGGTACGCATCGCATCGGAGGTACGCATCGCATCGGGGGTACGCATCGCGGAGGCTTCCTTCCCGGGCGGGGCGACCATTCGCCGTCGTCATCGGGACGTTATCCGCGATCGGTGAGGAACTTTCTGTTTCGCCCGGATATCCCCCTTCTGGGGAGCCATCGGTCAGTCCGGCAGCTGGCGCCGGTCCACGACGCGGCGCATCTTGCCCAACGACCGCTCCACCCCGTCCGGCTCGATCACCTCGACCGACACCGTCACCCCGATGGTGTTCTTGACGGCCGCCACCAGCGCCGCGCCGGCCCGCTCCCCCACCGCCGGCTCGACACCCGGTCGCCGTTCGACCCGGACGGTCAACGCGTCCAGCCGCCCGCCGCGGGTCAGCACGCACTGGAAGTGCGGCGACAACTCGGGGATACGCAGGATCAGCTCCTCGATCTGGGTCGGGAAGAGGTTCACGCCACGCAGGATGATCATGTCATCGGTACGGCCGGTGATCTTCTCGATCCGGCGCATCGGCCGGGCCGTACCGGGCAGCAGTCGGGTCAGGTCACCGGTCCGGTACCGCACCACCGGCATCGCCTGCTTGGTCAGCGAGGTGAAGACCAACTCGCCCCGCTCGCCGTCCGGCAGCACCGCGCCGGTCTCCGGGTCGACGATCTCCGGAAAGAAGTGGTCCTCCCAGACATGCAGCCCGTCCTTGGTCTCCACGCACTCCACGGCCACACCCGGCCCCATCACCTCGGACAGCCCGTAGATGTCCACCGCGTGCATGTCCACCCGCCGCTCGATCTCCCGCCGCATGTCCTCGGTCCACGGCTCGGCACCGAAGATGCCCACCCGCAGCGAGGTGCCGCGCGGGTCGACGCCCTGCCGCACCAGCTCGTCGACGATCGCGAGAAAGTAGGTGGGCGTCACCATGATCACGTCGGGCTCGAAGTCCCGGATCAGCATGACCTGCCGCTCGGTCATCCCGCCGGAGACCGGGATGACCGTGCAGCCCAGCTCCTCGGCGCCGTAGTGCGCGCCCAGGCCGCCGGTGAACAGGCCGTACCCGTACGCCACATGCACCCGGTCGCCGCGCCGGCCGCCGGCGGCGCGGATCGACCTGGCCATCAACCGGGCCCAGGTACGGACATCCTGCGCGGTGTAGCCCACCACCGTCGGCCGGCCGGTGGTCCCGGACGAGGCGTGCAGCCGGGCCACCTGCTCGCGGGGCACGGCGAACATCCCGAACGGGTAGCTGTCCCGCAGGTCGGACTTGCGGGTGAACGGGAACCGGGCCAGGTCGGCCGGCTCGCGGTAGTCGTCGGGATGCACCCCGGCGGCGGTGAACGCGGACCGGTAGTGCGGCACGTTGTCGTACGCGTGCCGCAGTGACCAACGCAGCCGCTCGTCCTGTACCGCGCGCAGCTCGTCGGTCGACGCCCGCTCGATCGGGTCCAGCTCCTCCGGGCGAGGCTCGATCCCCAGCACCGCTCCTCCTCCTGGTCAACTGGCCAGAAGCCTCCTGGTCAACTGGCCAGAAGCCTGCCATGACCATCCCCCGCCGGCCACCGTCATGGCCAGCCACCCAGCCACCCAGCCGGGCCGCCGACCTGAACGGTCAGAGGGGTTAACCAGGGGCCATTCCTACACAAAAGGCGATAACA
The DNA here is from genome assembly GCF_055793945.1 of Plantactinospora sp. A48. Taxonomy (NCBI): domain Bacteria; kingdom Bacillati; phylum Actinomycetota; class Actinomycetes; order Micromonosporales; family Micromonosporaceae; genus Plantactinospora; species Plantactinospora sp. A48. The sequence goes on from NZ_JBTIXF010000016.1 coordinate 45,153, forward strand.
GGGGGCCCTTCCTTGCACAATCGGGGGGTGCGACAGCGGCTGGATGGAGCGGTCGCGCTGGTCACCGGCGCCTCGTCCGGGATCGGCGCGGCGGTGGCCCGACGACTCGCCACGGCCGGCGCCCGGCTCTACGTCGCCGGCCGGGACCGCGGACGGTTGGCCGCGGTGGCCGACCTGGTCGGCGGAACACCGTTGCTGGTCGACCTCGCCGACCCGGTCCAGGTGGCCGATCTCGCCTACCGGGTGCAGGGGGAGGTGGGCCGGCTGGATGTGCTGGTACACAGCGCCGGACAGGGCTGGGCCGAACGATTCGAGGCCACCGACCCGGCGACGATCGCCGACCTGATCGCGGTGAACCTCACCGCGCCGATGCTGCTCACCCGCGCGGTGCTGCCCGGCATGCTGGCCCGCGGGAACGGCCGGCTCGGTTTCGTGGGTTCGATCGCCGGCCGGCTGGCGGTCCGGGACGAGGCGGTCTACTCGGCGACCAAGGGCGGGCTGAGCGTGTTCGCCGACTGCCTCCGGCAGGAGTTGCGGGGCAGCCCGGTCACCGTCACCGAGCTGGTCCCCGCAGTGGTGGACACCCCGTTCTTCGTCCGACGCGGCCGGCCGTATCCACGGCGCACCCCACGTGCTGTCCCGGCGGACCGGGCCGCCGCGGTGCTGTTGACGGCGCTGCTGACCGGCCGGGACGAGGCATACCTGCCCCGCTGGCTTCGCCTGCCCGTCGCCATCCGCGCCACCGCCCCCACCACCTACCGCCGCCTAGCCGCCCACTACACCCCCACCCCCACCCCCACCCCCACCCCGGCCCCGGCCCCGGCCCCCACCCCCACCCCGGCCCCGGCCCCGGCCCCCCCGGTTTGTTGCTGAGTTGGTGGGGGTGTTTGGGGGTTAGAAAACCACTAACCTCCTGGTCCACCGGGAGGGGTGGGAAGGAGGGGTGGGGTGGGTGGGGATCGGGTGGGAGGTGGGGTGGGTTTAGTTGGCGGCGCGGATGGCGCGGAGGGACTCGCGTAGGGATGACATGGTGGCCAGTACGGCAGTGGGCTCGTAGCCGCAGTGCGCCATGCAGTTGTTGCAGCGGGCGTCCCGGCCCCGGCCGTACGCCGACCAGTCCGTGGTCTCCACCAACTCCTTGTACGTCTTCGCGTAGCCGTCGCCCAGCAGATAGCAGGGCTTCTGCCAGCCGAACAGCGAGTACGACGGGATGGCCCAGGCGGTGCACGGGAAGTCGACCCGCCCCTCCAGGAAGTCCAGGAACAGCGGCGAGTGGTTCAGCCGCCACCGCTTCCGCCGGCCCTCGGCGAACGCCTTCCGGAACAACGCCCGGGTCTCCGTCACACCGAGGAAGTGATCCTGGTCCGGCGCCTTGCCATAGGCGTACGCCGGAGAGATCTGCATCTGGTCCACCCCGAGGTCGTCATTGAGGTAGTCGAGTACCTCGATCACGGTCTGCGGGGTGTCCGTGGAGAAGAACGTGGTGTTCGTGTTCACCCGGAAGCCACGCCGCTTCGCGTCCTGGACCGCCGCCACCGCCTGGTCGAAGACGCCCTCCTTGCACACCGACGCGTCGTGCCGGTCACGCAGGCCGTCCAGGTGGACCACGAAGGAGAGGTACTGGGACGGCCGGAACCCGTCGATCTTTTTGGGCAGCAGCGCGGCGTTGGTGCAGAGGAAGACGTACCGGCGCCGACGGACCAGTTCGGCGACCATCTCGTGGATCTGCGGATGCATCAGCGGCTCACCGCCGGCGATGGACACCATGGGCGCGCCGCACTCCTCGACCGCGGCCAGGGCCTGCTCCACCGGCATCCGGCGCTTCAACACGTCCGCCGGGTGTTGGATCTTGCCGCAGCCGGCGCAGGCCAGATTGCAGGCGAACAGCGGCTCCAGTTCGATGAGCAGCGGAAAGTGCTCGCGTCGACGCAACTTCTGGCCCACCAGGTAGCGACCCACCCGGATGCTCTGGCGCAACGGCATGCTCACGGCAGCAACTCCTCGTTCGCGACTGCGGGGCTCACTCGCTGCGCTCGCTCACTCCTCGCGCTCACAGCAACCCCACTGCTCACGACTGCGGGGCTCACTCGCTGCGCTCGCTCACTCCTCGCGCTCACGGCAACCCCACTGCTCACGACTGCGGGGCTCACTCGCTGCGCTCGCTCACTCCTCGCGCTCACGGTCGGACCTCCTTTGGAAGGGTGAACTGGACGTCCTCGACGCTGACGGGGTTCTCCCGTACCTCCTCGGCGCCGAGACCGCGCAGCGCGGCCACGGTCTGGTCGACCAGCCACGGGGGCGCGGACGCGCCGGCGGTGACCCCGACCGTGCGGGCGCCGGCCAGCCAGCGCAGGTCCACCGCCCCGATGTCGTCGACCAGGTGGGCCGACGTACCGGCCCGGTGGGCCACCTCCACCAACCGGCGGGAGTTGGACGAGTTGGCCGAGCCGAGCACCAGCACCACGTCCGCGGTGGCGGCGATCGCCCGCAGCGCGGCCTGCCGGTTGGTGCTGGCGTAGCAGATGTCGTCGCTGGGCGGCCCGGTCAGCGCCGGGAACCGGCGGCGCAGCACGGCCAGCACGTCGGTCACGTCGTCCACCGCGAGGGTGGTCTGCACCAGGTACGACACCGCGCTCGGGTCCGGCACCTGGACCCGCTCGGCGTCCCGGGCGTTCTCCACCAGGGTGATCCGGCCCGGCTCCTCCCCCAGCGTGCCCTCCACCTCCTCGTGCCCGGCGTGCCCGATGAGCAGCACCGTGCCGCCGCGACCGACGAACCGGCGCGCCTCGCTGTGCACCTTCGCCACCAGCGGGCAGGTCGCGTCGATCACCGGCAGCCCCCGCCGGGCCGCCTCCTGGCGGACCGCCGGCGCCACCCCGTGCGCGGAGAAGACGGTGAGCGCACCGTCCGGTACCTCGTCGAGTTCGTCCACGAAGACCGCGCCCCGGCGGCTCAGTTCGGCGATCACGTGGGTGTTGTGCACGATCTGCTTGCGGACGTACACCGGTGGGCCGTGCCGGTCGATCGCCCGCTCGACCACCCCGATGGCCCGCTCCACGCCGGCGCAGAACGACCGGGGGGCCGCCAGCACCACCCGCCGGACGCTGGTGGCCGCGGCCCACTCGGCCAGCGCCGGTCCGACCGGGTCGAGCGCGCGCAGCGCGGCCCGCAGCCGACCCGGCGTGGCCGGCGAGAACAGCGGGTACGGCGGGACGTCGGCGACGGTCCGCACGCAGGCGCGCGGGCCGGGTGGCCCGGCGGCGAGCGCCGCCGCCGACTCGGTGTCCACCGCCAGCGCGCCGGTGCCGGCCAGCCGGTCCCGGTGGGCGCCGTACACCAGTCGTCCCGTGGTCAGCACCGGCCCGAGGTGGACGGTCCGGCCGCGGCGGCGCAGCGCCGCGGCCAGCAGCGGGGCGCTCGGGCACGGCACGACGCCGTGCGCGCCGCGTACCTCGGTGGCCACCACCACGTCCCCCGGGCGTAGGCGCGGGGTGAGACCGCCGGCGATCCCGGCCACGGCCACGGCCCGGGCCCCGGGTCCGGCCGCGCTCCGGGCGGCGGCGGCCGGGCCGATGCCGGTACGCCGGACCGGCGCGTCGGGCGGCAGCCCGCGCCGCAGCCGCCGCACCTCGGTACGCATGGCCGCCAGCAGCAGCCAGTCGGCTCCGTCCGGGCTACTCATCGCCGCTCGTCCCGACGCCGACCGGGCGACCAGCACCCGCCGCCGGTGCCTTCGGCGCCGGCCTGCCGGACCGCGCGTCGTCGGCCGCCGCGCCAGCCACCACCGCGCCACCCGATGCCGGAGCAGCCACCACCGCGCCAGCCGGCGCCGCACTACCCGGTGCCGGACCAGTCAGCGCCGGGCCGACCAGCCGGCCCAGTGCGCTGACCGGGAAGACCAGTCGGTAGAGGTGGTAGTTGATGTAGAAGTAGCCGGGAAACCCGGTACCGGTGTACGGCTCCTCGTCCCAGCCGCCGTCGGGGCGCTGGTGCTCCACCAGCCAGCCGATCCCGCGCCACGCCTGGTCGGTGCCGCCGGCCCCGGCCGCGTGCAGGGCGAGCAGCGCCCACGCGGTCTGCGAGGCGGTCGAGGCGCCCCGGCCCCGCCAGCCGGGCTGGTGGTACGAGCGGATGTCCTCGCCCCATCCGCCGTCGGCGTTCTGCACCCGGCCCAGCCAGTCGAGCGCCCGCACGATCGCCGGGTGGTCGACCGGCAACCCGGCCGCCACCAGCGCCGGTACGGCCGCCCCGGTGCCGTACACGTGGTTGACCCCCCACCGGCCGAACCACGACCCGTCCGGCTCCTGCGCCCGCAGCAGCCAGGCCACCCCCCGGCGGACCGCGGGTGACCCGGCGCCGCCCTGCACCGCCAGCGCCTCCACCACGTGCGCCGTGACGTCCGCGCTGGGCGGGTCGATGACCTCGCCGAAGTCGCAGAACGGCAGGTCCCGGGCGATCGCGCGGGTGTTGTCCGCGTCGAACGCGGCCCAGCCGCCGTCCCGGGACTGCATCGCGTGCAGCCACCGGTGCCCGCGGCGGACCGCGGCCACGGTCCGGTCGGTGCGGCCCGTCCGGCCCAGTGCCAGCAGCACCTCGGCGGTGTCGTCGGTGTCCGGGTAGCCGTCGTTGTCGAACTCGAACGCCCAGCCGCCGGGCTCGGCGTCGGGCCGGCGGACCGCCCAGTCGCCGGTCACCCGGATCTCCTCGTCGAGCAGCCAGTCGGCGGCACGGCGCAGCGCCGGGTGCCCGACCGGCAGGCCGGCGTCGGTCAGTGCGATCACCGCGAGCGCGGTGTCCCAGACCGGCGACTGGCACGCCTCCAGCCGGCGGACCGGACCGGCCGGGGTGTCCGCCCGGACGGTGAACCGGTCCAGGCCGGCCAGCCCGGCGCGCAGTACCGGATGGTCCAGCGGATAACCGAGCAGGTGCAGGGCGATCAGCGAATAGACCCAGGGCGGTTGGATGCCACCCCACGAGCCGTCCGACTCCTGCCGCGCGATGATCCACTCGGAGGCCCGCCGCAGCGCCTCCCGACGCAGTGGCCGGACCGGGTGCCGGTCGTAGCGGCGCAGCGCGCCGTCCAGCCGGCGCAGCCAGCCGGCCCGGCGGCGTCGCGAGGGCTCGACCGGGGGACGTTGGCCGGTCCGCAGTTCGGTAAGCGTGAAGCCGAGCGGCCGGACCGGGCACAGCGTTCGGACGATCGACAGCGGCACGATGGTCTGCCGTGCCCAGCAGGCGAAGTCGTAGATGTTCAGCGGCACCCACGGGGGCAGCAGGACCACCTCGGGGGGCACGGCCGGCAGGTCCCGCCAGGGCCACTGGCCGAACAGCGCGAGCCAGATCCGGGTGAACACCCGGGTGTTCTCCAGACCGCCGTTGGCCAGCACGAACCGCCGGGCCCGGCGCAGGTGTTCGGCGTCGGCGGGGTCGCCGGCCAGTCGCAGCGCCGCGTACGCCTCGACCGTGGTGGACAGGTCGTCCGGCCCGCCGGCGAAGGTGGCCCAACCGCCGCCGGGCTGCTGCCGGGACCGGATCCACCGGGCCGTCTCGGCGAGCTGTTCCGCCGTGAGTACGCCGAGGAAGTGCCGCAGCAGCAGGTCCTCGGCCTCCATGGTGACGTTGGTGGCCAGCTCGCCCTGCCACCAGCCGGCCGGGTCCTGCAGTCCGAGCAGGTGTTCGCGGCCCCGGTCCAGCGCGACCCGCGCCCGGTCCCGGAGCCCGTCGTCGGGTCCGTCCGGTAGCGGCGCGACCCGGATCACCGGTTCGAACTGGATCACTGGTTCGGACTGGACCAGCGGCTCGGCCCCGGGCGGCGGCATCGGCACGGTGCCGGTGAGCGCCGCCGGTGCCACGCCGACCCGGGATTCCGCTGCCACCCCGACCGGCGCCTCAGAACCCGCCGAGCCGACCGGCGCTGCCGAGCCGGCCGGCGCCACCGAACCGGCCGGACCCGCCGGCGGACTGGCCGGCGCCGCCGAATCCGGCGGACCGAGCGGGGCCGGCGCCGGACTGCCCGGCCTGTTCCGGCGGGCCATCAGTGGTCCCGGCCGGTGATGAAGTGAGCGATCGCCACGAACTCGTCGTGCGCGTCGGCGACGCCGGCCGGACCCGCCAGCGCGTCCAGTTCGGCGAGCGCCTCGGTGAGCAGCCCGTCGGCCCGCTTGGCGGTCCAGTCCCGGGCGCCGGTCTCCTCGATCAGCGTCGCCGCGAGCGCGAGGTCGGCGTCGGACAGCTCGCCGGGCTGTGCGTACAGCTCGGCCAACCGAACGCTCGCCGGGCCGCCGGCGGTGAGCGCCCGGACCACCGGCACCGACTTCTTCCGGGCCCGCAGGTCGGCCAGCACCGGCTTACCGGTGACCGCGGGCTCACCCCAGATCCCGAGCAGGTCGTCGGCGAGCTGGAAGGCGAGGCCCAGCCGGTCGCCGTACCTGCCGAGTCCGGCCCGCAGTACCGCCGGCGCGCCACACAGTTCGGCACCGATGGTGGCGGCGCAGCTCAGCAGCGCCGCGGTCTTGCCCCGGGCCATCGCCAGGCACTCGTCGAGAGTGACGTCCGCGCGCTGCTCGAAGGCCACGTCGTCGGCCTGGCCGCCGATCAGCCGCCGGACGGCGTCGGCCAGGCAGCGGGCCGCGGCCGGGCCACCCGGCGGGGGCGACTCGGTCAGCAGTTCGCCCGCGAGGGCCAGCAGCGCGTCGCCGGCCAGGATCGCCGGGCCGAGCCCGAACGCGGCCCAGGCGGTGGGCCGGTGCCGGCGCTCGGTGTCACCGTCGATGATGTCGTCGTGCAGTAGCGAGAAGTTGTGTACCAGTTCGACCGCGACGGCCGCGGGCACCCCGTCCCGGGCCGGTCGACCGGCGGCGCGGGCCGAGAGCAGCGCCAGGGCGGGACGCAGTCCCTTGCCACCACCACGGGTGGTCGGTACGCCCTCGGCGTCCCAGAAGCCGAGCTGGTAGCCGGCGGTCCGGCGGGTCCGCTCGTCGATCCGGTCCAGGGCCAGCCGAAGTGCCGGCCGAACCAGTTCGTCGACCTCGCTGAGGATGCCGGGCAGCGTCATGGTCATGTCAGCGCCTCCGTCGTCGTTGTACGCGCCCCGAGGTGGGCGAGGACGACGTCGGCGGCCCGCTGGCCGCTGCGTACCGCGCCCTCCATGGTGTCCGGCCACCCCGTGTCGGTCCAGGCACCGGCCAGGGCCAGTCCGGGCAGCCTGGTCCGCGCCGCCGGGCGTACCGACCGGGTGCCGGGTGCCGGCCGGAACGTGGCCCGGGGTTCCCGGGTCACGAAGGCGTCCCGGACCGATGTGCGGGACGCCGCCGGGAACAGCTCGCCGAGGGCGAGCAGTTGGATCCGGATCAGGTCGGCGGCGGGGCGGCGCAGCACCGCGTCGGCGGCCGAGAGCGAGACCACCAGATACTGACCGGACGAGCCGGGCGGGGTGCGGTCGAAGATCCACTGTGCCGGGCTGTCCAGCGCCGCGGCGAACGGCAGGTCGGTGACCGGGCGGTCGTACCGGATGTGCACGTTGACGATCGGCGCGGCGCCGAGCCGGGCCCACCGGTCGCGGTCCGGCGCGGCCTCCGGCGGCACGATCCGGGCGGCGGCCTGGTGTGGCACCGCGAGCACCAGCGCGGCGGCGGCCAGCCGGGTGCCGTCGAGGTGAACCTCGAAACCTGCGCCCGTCGGGTCGATCCGGCGCACCGGGTCGCCGGTCAGCACCGTGCCGCCGGCCCGGTCCAGCTCGGCGTGGGCCGGCCGGCCGTGCAGTTCGGACAACGGCGCCGCCGGTAGGCCCAGGTCGCCCGCGTCGGCCGTGTCCAGCAGGCCGGTCCGGAAGACCCGGGCGGCGAGGGCGAGGGACGCCTGGGCCGCCGGGGCGTTCAGCGCGGCCACACAGACCAGGTCCCACAGCAGCCGTACGGTCGCCTCGTCCTGGCCGTGCGCGGTGAGCCAGGCGCCGAAGCTGACGTCGTCCGCCCCGGGATCGTCGGGGTCGACGTGCCGCAACGCCGCCGCGGCCCGGATGGCGGCCAGGCGTCGCGCCGGTCGCAGCGGCCGGTAACCGGCCAGCGCCGGCAGCAGGTGGGCCGGCGCGGGCAGCCGGCGGCTACGGGCCAGCCGGTGTGGCCGGGCGCCGGGCCGCAGCACCGGTACGGCGAAGGCGTCCTGCTGGGTCACCAGGCCGGCGCTGCCCAGCCGGGCCAGCAGGGCGCGGTACGCGGTGTAGCAGCGCAGGAACACGTGCTGGCCGGTGTCGACGGTCAGGCCGTCGCGGTCGAACGAGTAGGTGGCGCCGCCGAGCCGGGGACGGGACTCGACAAGCGTGACCGGATGCCCGGCGTCGGCCAGCCGCAGCGCCGCCGTGATCCCGGTCAGCCCACCGCCGACCACGCACACCCGGTCGCCGGTCACCGCGCCGCCCCCGGTCGGTCCGCACCGGCTGTCATCCGCCGCTCCCGGCCATCGCGCGGGCCGCCACGTAGGCCTTCTCCCAGCCGGGCAGCGAGACCCGGCGCCGGGTCACCGCCAGCGGATCGGCACTGATCCGGTGCAGCAGCCGGTGGTAGATGCCGGCCATCGCGGCCACGCAGGCGGCGCTGCGGCGGTCGAGCAGGGGCAGCAGCGACAACCCGGCCCGGTAGTACGTCTCGGCCCGACGGGCCTGGAACCGCACCAGGTCGGCGAGCTGGCGGGGCGGGTCCACGAACCGGCCGTCCGCTCCCAACCGCAGGGTGCAGTCGAACCGGCGCAGGTCCTCGGCCGGCAGGTAGATCCGGCCGTTGGCCCGGTCCTCCGCGATGTCCCGCAGGATGTTGGTCAGCTGCAACGCGATCCCGAGCGAGTCCGCCAACCGGGTCGCGGTGTCCCGGTCCGCACCCCGGCGCAGGTCGAAGACCCCGAGGGAGAGCCGGCCGATCGACCCGGCGACGCACCGGCAGTACCCGACCAGCGACTCGAACCCGTCGTACCGGGTGCCCCGCACGTCGGCCACGCAGCCGTCGAGCAGTTCGTCCAGCGCGGCCAGTGGGATCGGCAGCCGACCGGCGGCGTCGGCGAGCGCCGTGAAGACCGGGTCGCCGCCGGTCTCGGGCAGCCGGCGCAGCGCGGCCCGGACCTGGTCGAGCCGGGCCAGCCGGGTCGCGGCCGGCAGGTCGCCGTCGCCGATGTCGTCGATCCGGCGGGCCATCGCGTAGACGGCGCTGAGCGCGGCGCGCCGGTCCGGCCGCAGCAGCCGGATCCCGTAGGAGAAGTTGCGGGCCTCGGTCCGGGTGATCCGCTCGCACTCGCGGTACGCGGCGACCACGGCCGGCGCGGCTGATCCGCTCATCTGGGCCGCACCACCATGGCACGTACCCACCGGCCGGCGATGCCCGCCCGGCGGGGGCGCGGCGGACCGGGCATCGGGTCGTAGCCGGCGCGGCGCAGAGCCGCCAGCGCGGACCGGCCGCCGGCGAGATACCCGGCCACCGCCACCCGGGCCCAGCCGGTCAGCCCGGCCAGCAGCGGGGCGCCGGCGTCCAGCAGGGCCCGGGACCGGTCGGCCTGGAGCCGGATCACGGACCGCAGCGGATCGCTCGCGTACCGGGCGGCCAGCTCGTTCTCGCAGACCCCGAACCGGACGAGATCCTCAGCCGGCAGGTAGATCCGGCCCCGGTGGTAGTCCTCGGCCACGTCCTGTAGATGTTCGACGATCTGCAGGGCGGTGCAGACGCAGTCGGACAGCTCGATCCGGTCCGGGGTGGCGGCGCCGAAGACGTGCAGCACCAGCTCACCCACCGGGTCGGCGGAGAGGTGGCAGTAGTCGAGCAGCCGGTTCCAGGTCGGGTAACGGGTCACCGTCTGGTCCCGGCGGTTGGCCTCGATCAGCCGCAGCAGCGGTTCGGCCGGCAGGTGGCAGCGGACGACCGTCGGGGCCAGACCGGCGAGGACCGGGTGGAGACCGGCGTACCGGGACGCGGCGGGGTCGCCGCCGGCCGCCGTGGCGAGCAGTTCCTGGACCTGCTCGGCGAACCCGTCCAGGGCGGCGATCCGGACGTCCGGCCGGGCCGACCGGCCGGCGGCGTCGGGCTCGTCGCCCAGATCGTCGACGTACCGGGCGTACCGGTAGAGCGCGAGCAGGTGTCCGCGCAGGTCGGCCGGCAGCACCCGGAGCGCCACCGGGAAGTTCTCGCCCGGCAGCGCGCTGTCCGGCGCGCGGCGCATGGCGACGGCCGGTGCCGGGGGCTGGCTGAGGCCGTTGTTCGTCAGATCGAGCACCGGTGTGCTGCCTTTCGCCCGAGGTCCGCGCCGGCCGTAGCGATCCGGACACGCCTGTGCGTAGTTGAATGCTTGCTCTCAGTGATCGGACCGAGCGTACATAACTTTGCCCGGCCGCACGTCATACGTCCGGAATTCCGTCACCGCGACCGGGTCGTGCTGGCCAACCAGATGCAGCCGCTCATCGCCAGCACACCGGCCGCCTGCACCGCCATCCGGGTCGGGTCGGTGGCCAGCCGCTCCCGGAACGCCGTCACGCCGACCGCCACCCCGATCAGCGGGTCGAACAGGGCGATGGCGGTCAGCGGGGCGGCGATCGGACCGCCCTGGAAGGCGTTCTGGTTGAGCGTCAGCGCGGCCAGTCCGGTCACCACCAGGGCGTACAGCTCCCAGTGCGCGAACACCGCGGTCGGGTGGTCGGCGAAGATCGAGGTGAGTGACTTCAGCAGCGCGGCGGCCACCCCGTACAGGGCGCCGGTCGCGACCCCCAGCAGCACCCCCCGGGCGGCGTCCCGGGCCCGCCACGCCGCCACCAGGCAGCCGGCGAACAGGACACCCACCACCACGGCCACCCGCAGCCAGGCGGCACCGGACGGCTCGGCGATGCCGGGCTGCGGATCGGCTGCCAGCAGGAACATGCTCAACCCGACCACCCCGAACGCCACCACCACCGCGTCGCGGCGGTGTGGCCGGCGGCGTTCCAGGGCCGCCTCCATCGGCAGGGCCATGAACACGCCGCTCAGCAGCAGCGGTTCCACCAGGGCCAGCGCGCCCAGATTCAGCGCGACGGCCTGCAGGACCGTGCCGCCGGCGTCCGGCACCCAACCGAACAGCCAGAGCGGACGCCGCATCAGCCGCAGGATCAGCCGCGGGTCCAGCGTCCGGGTCTCCCGCTCCCGTTTCGCCGCGTGCTGCTCCAGCGACGCGCCGAGGGCGAAACAGGCCGCCGAGGCGAGGCCGAGGGCGACAACAAGCCAGTTCACCGAGGGTCAGCGCTGGGGAACGGCTCGGCCCGCGCCAACGGTGGCCGCGTCGCGCCAGCTTCCGCTCTGGCCCCGGGCGTACCCCCGCCAGGCGAGCAGGCAGACGGCCGCCGCCACGACCACCGCGCCGGTACGTCGCCGCCGTCGCGGCCGCACCGGGGCCGCCGGCGGAACCGCCCGCGTCACCGGGCCGGCCGGGATCACCTCGGCGGCCGGCGCGGCTCCCACCACCGGCGCCGCCGTCACGGTCAAGCCGGCTCCCACCACCGGCGCCACCCCTACGGTCGAGCCGGCTCCCACCACCGGCGCCACCCCTGCGGTCGGCATTGCTCCGGTGCCCGGCAAGCCGCCGGCCGCGGCGACGGCGGCGATCACGGCAGCCGGGTCCGACCGGAACAGCGCCAGCCCGGCCGCCCGCTGCCGGCAGCCACGGGCGCCGTCGGTCAGCTCCACCAGGGTCCGGCCCAGGTCGGCGCGGCGCCGGATCCAGGTGGCGACGCCCACCCGGTGCATGGCGGCGGCGTTCGCCCGCCCGTGGCCGGGAATCGGACGGTACGTCGCCACCGGCACGCCACTGGCCATCGCCTCCAGCGAGGTCAACCCGCCGGCGTTCTCCACCAGCACGTCGGCCGCCCGGAGCAGTCCCGGCATGTCGTCCACCCAGTCCAGGGCGTACCGGATGCCCGCCCGGCGCAACCGGCGGGCCAGGGCGGAGTTACGGCCGCAGAGCACCACCGGCGTGGCCAGCCCGGTCCCGGCGATGTCGGTGGCCGCCCGGGCCACCGCGCCCACCCCCCAGGAGCCGGCCACCAGCAACGCGAGCCGGCCACCGGACGGCAGCCCGAAACGCTCCCGGGCCTGCCGGCGCTCCCCCGCCGAGCCGGGCCGGAAGCCCGGTCCGATCAACCGGCCACCCACCTCGACGGCCGCCGCCCCGAATCGGGCGGCCTGCTCCGCCGTGACCCGATGGGCGGCGCAGTGCAGGTCGACACCGGGCGACACCCAGATACGGTTCACCGCCAGGTCGGTGAGGTAGGTGACCACCGGCACCGGCAACGAGCCGGCCCGGCGCAGCGGGCCGAGCACCTGGCTGACCACCGGATAGGTGGAGACCACGGCCCGGGTGTCGGCCGGCAACGCCCGCAACGTCCGGGGTCGCACCGGCCGCAGCAGCGCCCGGGTGCTCGCACCCGCTCCGGGAAGTGCGCCACCGAGCGCGAACAGGAACCCGTAGCACCAGGGCAGCCGGCACATCATCCCCTGGTACGTGCCCTGCAGCAGGCGTCCGACCCCCAGTGGGAACAGCTCGGCCAGGTCGAGCAGCTCGGTCTGGAACCCGTAGCCGCGCAGCCGCCGCGCCAGTTCCTGGCTGGCGCCGTCGTGCCCCGCTCCGGCGCTCGCTGAAATGATCACGACTCGACCCGCCGGGTGCGTGGAACCCATTGTCGGCATCCGGCCTTCTACCCGCCCCGACGGGGAAGATTCCTGTTCCGGCCCCGGCGCCCGGCGATCACCCCCGTACGCTGAACGCAGCCCGCGACCGGGCCCGCCGGCGCGGCGGACGCGAGGAGGTGGGGCTTGCGGATCCTCATCGCCTCGGCCGGCTCGCGCGGTGACGTGGTCCCGTACGCCGGGTTGGGCGTCCGGCTTCGCGCCGCCGGCCACCACGTCACGATCGCCACCCAGGTGCAGTTGGCCCCGCTGGTCACCGGTTGCGGGCTGGAGTTCCGACCGCTGGCCGGTGACCTGCACGCGCTCCAGACCTCCACGGTGGGCCGCCGGCTGCACCGGGCCGGCCCGGGCGTACGCGGCGCGCTGAACTTCCTGCGGCTGGGCGGCCAGTTCGTGCCACGGCTCGGCGCGGGGCTCGCGCTGGCCGCCGAGGGCGCCGACGTGCTGCTGCTCTCGGCCGTCACCGCGCCGCTGGGGTACTCCGTGGCGCAGGCCCACGGCATTCCCAGCCTGGGCGTCTTCCTCCAGCCGGTGGAGCCGACCGGCGAGTTCCCACCGGTGCTGCTCGGCTCGTCCGGACTGACCCGCTGGGGTAACCGCGCGGCCGGCGCCCTGGGCGAACGGCTCGGCCGCCGGGTGTACGCGGACACCTCCCGCCGGCTGCGGGCCGATCTGGGCCTGCCGCCGGTCCCGGTGGGCCGGTTGCAGGCGGCGGCCGCCGCCGCGAACTGGCCCGTCCAGCACGGCTTCAGCCCCACCGTGGTGCCCCGGCCCGCCGACTGGCGCCCGGGCCTCGACGTGGCCGGCTACTGGTGGCCACCGGCGGAGCCGGACTGGCGGCCACCGCCGGAGCTGACCGCCTTCCTCGCCACCGGGCCACCGCCGGTGTACGTCGGCTTCGGCAGCATGGTGGGTGGCACCGACCGGCTGACCGGGCTGATCGTCCCGGCACTGCGCCGGGCCGGGCTGCGCGGCGTGGTCCAGCGCGGCTGGGCAGAGCTGGATCCCGGGGCGGTCGAGGCGGACGACGTGCTGGTGGTGGGTGAGGTGCCGCACGCCTGGCTCTTTCCCCGGGTGGCCGCGGTGCTGCACCACGGCGGTGGTGGCACCACCGCCGCCGGGCTGCGCGCCGGGGTGCCGACCGTGCCCGTACCCATGCTCGGTGACCAGCCGTTCTGGGCGGCCCGGCTGGCCACGCTGGGGGTGAGCCCGGGTCCGGTGCCGCTGCGCAAGCTCGGCGTGGACCGGCTCGCGGCGGCGCTGCGCGCGGCGGTCCGCGACCCCGGGTACGCCCGGCGGGCGCGGGCCATCGCCGACCGGCTGGCCGCCGAGGACGGCGCCGGGGCGGTGCTACGGGCGATCGACCGGCTCAGCTAGCGGCGGCCCGGACCCGCCGCGCGGGTGGCGGACGGCGTGGATCGGCGGCGGGTTCAGACCGGCTGTTCCCGGCTGGCCAGCCCCGGCGGCGCGGCGGCCAGCGCGTCCCGGATCGCCTCGATCAGGGCGTGCGCCGACTCCTCGGTGAGTTCGACGGCCACCCGGGCCCCCGGACCGGCGGTCGGGTCGAGAAAGTCGATGTTGACGGTGTGCCCGTACGGCGCGTGCTGGGGGTGGTCGACGTACACCATCGCGCGCCGGGCCGGGAACCAGCCGGTGGCCCCCTTCGCGCTGCCCTCGATGTCGCGGTGCGCGGTGACGTAGGTACACATGGCGGCCTCCTCGGCGGGCGCGGGCGGGTACTCGGGTCAGCCTCGGCGGGACGCGGACCGACGGCCGGGTCAGCCTCGCCGGGCATCGGGCGACGCTCGGGTGTGATTCGGACGCTCAGGTGAGGTTGCGGTCGAAGAAGTCCCGCACCCGTCGCCAGCCGTCGACCGCGGCCAACGGTCGGTAGCTCGGCCGGTTCACCGCGAAGAAGGCGTGGCCCGCGTCGTCGTAGGTGTGGAACTCGTGTGGTTTGCCCAACCGGTCGAGTTCCCGGTCCAGCTCCGCCGTCTGCTCCGGCGACGGGTACCGGTCCTGCGCGCCGAACAGGCCCAGCAGCGGGCAGGACAGTCGGTCCGCCTGGTCGAGCAGCGGGGTCACCGCCAGCGGGAAGTCGTCCGGCGGATCGCCGACCACGAAGGCCCCGTAGCAGTCGACGGCGGCCTGGAGCGGAAGCCGGCACGCGGCCAGGAACGCCTGCCGGCCACCGGAGCAGAAGCCGATCACCCCGATCCGTCCGTTGCTGCCGGGAATGCTCCGCAGGTACGCGGCGGCACCTTCGACCTCCCCGACCAGCCGGTCGTCCGGCACCCCGCCGGCCGCCCGAACCGTCGCGGCGGCGTCGTCCGGGTCGGCCCCGGGCGCCTCCCGGCTGTAGAGGTTGGGGCAGATCGCCTGGTAGCCGTACACCGCAAGCCGGCGGGTGATCTCCTTGGTCGGCTCGTCGTAGCCGGGCAGGTGGTGGATCACCACCACCCCGCCGTACGGACCGGGCCCGTCCGGCCGGGCGAGGTACGCCTCGATCTCGTCGCCGTTCGCGCCGGTGATCCGCACCGTTCCGGCCCGTATCGAATCGCGCACCACGGTTCCTTCCTGTCCGACGTCTGCCGGTCCGATGCCGTCCCTGACCCTGTCCGACTCCGGCCTGACCCCGTCGGACCCCGCCCCGCTCCGGCCTGACCCCGTTCGGCCCGGCGGTGACCCCGGGTCGGCGGGGCGACCGGCGGCGACCGGCTCATGATCAGCCTAGGTCAACCAGCCGCGCCCCCGGCCCGCCGCCCGGCTGGTCCGGCTCGCGCCGGACCAGTGGGCCGCGTCACCCGCGCCGGAGGATCTGGTCGAAGATCAGCTGCGGGCCTTACGGGTGTGCCGGGTGTTCGCCTTGGCTATCGCGTCCACCAGTTCCGCCTTGGTCATCCGGGACCGGCCGCGGATCTCCAGCCGCTTCGCGACGTCGAGCAGGTGCTCCTTGCTGGCGTTGGCGTCGACCCCGCCGGCGGTCCGGCCCCGCCGGGAGTCCCGGCCACGGGCCGCCTGGGCGTCACTGGGCCCCTTGTGGTCCTTCGGCTCCCAGTGGTCACCCACCTTCTCGAACGAATGCTTCACGGCGGCGAACGCGGTCCGGTGGGCCCGCTCGCCCTCGCCGTACGACTTGACGGCCGAGTCGTGTGCCTCGGCGTAGGTGTCCTGGGCCTTCCTGGGCGACCGTCGGAGCGTGGCGGGCATGTCCTCTCGGGCTGGCATCACAACCTCCTCACCATGGTTACGTCAGGTTCCTGCCCCCGGATCGGGTTGGACAAACCGCTCCGTTCCGGCTTGGCCCGGCCCGCCCGGGGTAAGACCTCGACGTCCGCCGGTCCGACCGGGTCCAACCCCCGGTGTCCGGACCGGCTGCGCCCGGCCCGGTCCCCGGACCCTCGAAGTCCCCGGACCCTCGAAGTCCCCCGGGCCGTCGAAGAAGGGCCGTCGAAGGAGAGCGGGATGTCCGCACGGGTGTTGACCGTGGTCGCCGGCTCGTCCAGCCTGCACCTGGGGTACGTCCGGGACGGTGTGGTCGGTCCCCGGCTGGACCGCGCCGACCCGCCCGGATCGGCCGAGGCGGCCCGGGTCACCGGCGGGTTCCTCGCCGAGCACGGCCGGCCGGACGCCGTCGGCCACCGGTTGGTGCACGGTGGCGACCTCGTCATCGAACCCCGGTTCGTGGACGACGCGCTCCGCGCCGAACTGGCCGGTCTGGTGGACCTGGCGCCGCTGCACCTGCCCCCCGCGCTGCGACTGCTCGACCTGCTCCGGGAGCGGCTGCCGGACGTACCCCAGGTGGTCTGCCCGGACACCGGGTTCCACGCGGGCCTGCCGGCGCACGCGGCGACCTACCCGCTGCCCGCGGCGTGGCGGCGGCGCTGGGGGCTGCGGCGCTACGGCTTCCACGGGCTGTCCTACTCGTACGCGCTGCGCCGCACCGCCGAGTTGCTGGGCCGACCGGTGGGGTCGCTGCAGGTGGTGCTGACCCACCTGGGTGGCGGCGCCTCGGTCTGCGCGGTCCGCGACGGGCGCAGCGTGGACACCTCGATGGGCTTCACCCCGCTGGACGGCGTACCCATGGCCAGACGCTCCGGTGCGGTCGACCCGGGCATGCTGCTCTGGCTGCTCGACGACGACCGGCTGGGTCGGGACGAGCTGGCCGACGGGCTCCACCACGGGTCGGGCCTGCTGGGTCTGTCCGACGGCCGGTCCGACGACACCCGGGAACTGGTCGCGGCGGCACCGACGGACCCGGCCGCGGCGCTGGCGCTGGCCGTCTTCGCCCACCGGGTACGCCGGGAGATCGCCGCCGTCTCGACCGGTCTGGACCGGCTCGACGCGGTGGTGTTCACCGGCGAGATCGGCTGGGACCAGCCCGAGGTCCGGCGCGACGTGTGCGCCGGGCTGTCGCTGCTCGGGGTACGCCCGCCGGCGCGGCCGACGAACCGGACCGACGACGGACCGGTCTCGGCCCCCGACGACCCGGTACCGGTGCTGGTGGTCGAGCCCCGCGAGGAGTTGGCGGTGGCCGCCCAGACGACAGCCATGCTCGCGCACGCAAAGAGTTAGGAAGGGCCCCTTCCTATACAAAAAGCGATAACAGGGGGCCCTTCCTTTCCCGGGGTGGGTACGTCCGCACAGCGGCCACTCAGGATCGGGCCGGTAGGGTACTTCCCCGGCGGAGGGAGACGCGGTGCATCACGTGGAGGTCTGGCTCGGGACGCTGCCCGCGTTCGGCGTCTATCTGCTGCTCGCCCTCGTCATCGGCGGCGAGAGCATGGGCATCCCGCTGCCGGGAGAGATCGTGCTGGTCAGCGCCGCCCTGCTGGCCACCACCGGGGTGACCAGCCCAGAGGGTGTGGCGATCGCCGCGGCGGCCGGCGCCATCATCGGGGACTCCGTCGGCTACGCCATCGGCCGTCGTGGTGGCCGGCCGTTGCTCGACCGGCTTGGCCGCCGCTTCCCCCACCACCTCGGGCCGGACCAGGTCGACCGGGCGGAACGGTTGTTCGCCCGCTGGGGAGTCTGGGCGGTGTTCATCGGCCGCTTCGTCGCGCTGCTCCGAATCCTCGCCGGACCGCTGGCCGGCGCTCTCCGGGTGCCGTACCGCAGGTTTCTGCTGGCCAACGCGGCCGGCGGGGTGATCTGGGCGGCCGGCACGACGTACCTGATCTACTCGGTGGGCCGGGTGGCCGAACGCTGGCTCAAGGACTTCTCCTGGGCCGCCCTCGTGGTGGCCGCGCTGTGCGGCGTACTCAGCACCCTGTGGTTGCGACGGCGGACCCGCCGCCGGGAGCCGGACGCCGGAACCGGCGCCGAGGGTTCCGCGCGGGACACCCGCTCGTGTGACATTCGGCCGTCTGCCGACGCTGGATCCGATGTCGGGACGACCATCGAGCCCGACGCGGCCGTCGCCGGCATCCGGGAGTCGGCGCCGGCCGGGTCGGCGTCGCCGAGCCGGCCGGCACGGGCGGCGGACCGGCCGCCGGCGGTCTGATCACCGCCAGCGGCGCAACCGGGACCGCTTCTTCTGGGGACGGATCAGGTCCGCCGCCTGGCGGAGCAGTGCGCTGCCCCGGGACGGTCCGCGTCGCCGCTCGATCGCCCGGCTGAGACCCCTGGCTCCGGCCGCCGCCAGCGGCAGCGCCACGGCGGTGACCGCAAACCGTTTCATCAGCATTCTCATATCGATTCTCCAGGTTCGCCGGCTTGACTGTGGCGGGTCTGGATGTACCCCGCACCGGGAGCGCTCATGCCACCTTCAGCACCCCCGCTGGCAGTCCGCGCCGCCGTGCGCCGGACCACCGGCGGCCGGCGCGACCGGGCGGACCGCTGTGCCGGTAGCGACCTGAGTGGCCGGTCGGACGGCCGCGCCGGGACGGACCGGCGTGACTCTGGTCACACGAGGTCATCGGCGGTGGCGGGCACAGGTTTCCGGCTGACGCGATCCGGGCACCGTTGCAGGCGCGTGGACGGGAGGCTCTCATGACACTGGGCGCGGTCGCACCGCCCACCGACCGCGGGAGACCCCAGGTCGTCACGCCCGGACGGGACCGCTACCTGGACCTCTGGCGAGCCGCCGCACTGTTCCGGGTCGTCGCGTACCACGCCTTCGGTTGGCTGTGGTTGACCGTGCTCTTCCCGGCGATGGGGCTGATGTTCGCCCTGGCCGGCTCGCTGATGGCCGCCTCGCTCGACCGTACCGGGTCGGCCGCGGTGGGCCGCCGACTGCGCCGGCTGCTGCCGCCGCTGTGGGCGTTCGGCGCCATCGCCCTGCCGCTCATGCTGGTCACCGGCTGGCGCGCCCGACCGTCCGGGGGCCTGGGCTGGGGCGAACTGCTCTGGTGGGTGCTGCCGGTCCGGACGCCGCCGGTCGGCGACCAACCCTGGGCGTGGACCTTCAACGTCGTGCTGTGGTACATCGTCACGTACCTCTGGCTCGTGGTCCTGTCCCCGCTGCTGCTGGCCGCGTTCCGGCGGTGGCCGTGGCACACCGTCGCCGTCGCCGCCCTGCTGCCGGTGCTCGCCCGCTTCGGCGTCGCCCACCTGGAGGGATACTTCACCGATCAGGCCACCAACGTCACCACCTACCTGGGCTGCTGGCTACTGGGCTTCGCGCACCATGACGGACTGCTGCGCCGGATCCCGGCCCGCCGGTACGCCGCCGCGGTGGCGACGTTCGCGGTGGGCGGCGCGACGTGGATCCTGATGGACGGCGTGCTCACCGGGACGTACGACCTCAACCGGATCCAGGGCGGCAACACCCTGTGGTCGATGGCGTTCGTCGCCACCGTGCTGCGGTTCCGGCCGTCGCTCGACTGGCTGCCCCGGGTCCGCCCGCTGCACCGGGCGGTGGCGGTGCTGAACGCCCGGGCGGTGACCGTGTACCTGTGGCACCTGCCCGCCGGTTTCGTCGCGGCGCTTCTGCTCACCCCCTTCGACACCCGGCACTACTGGGTCAACGTGGCCCTCCGGATCACCGTGGTGTGGCTGCTCGTCTCGGTTCCGGTGGCCGTCTTCGGCTGGATCGAGGACGTCGCGGCCCGGCGCCGGCCAGTGCTGCTGCCGGGCGGCTCCCCCGACCACCGCCGTCGTATCCCCACACCGGCCCGAGCCGCCGACCCGGCCACGCCGGGCGGGCCCGCCGCTCAGCCCCTGGCCGGGCCCGACGGCCTGCCCGCCGAGCCGCCCACCGCGACCGGGCCCGCCGGCCGACGGCTCGTTGGCGCGCTGGCCCGGTGGCGGGAACCGGCCGCCACCTGGCACCGGGTCATGGTCGGCGGGGTGGCCGCGCTGGCGGTACTGCTCGCCGGTGGCGCCCTGCACGCCATCCCCGGCCTGCCGGTGCCGGCACCGGCTCCCGCCGCGCAGGCCGAGACACCCCGCTACCTCAGCGACCAGGTGCTGGTCCTGGACGACGCCGCCGCGTCCGGCCTGGTCCCGGTCCCCGCGGAGACCGGCGGTGGCACGATCACGGTCGGCGGGGCCTCGTACCCCAACGCCGTGGTGACCCGCACCCCGAGCCGGATCCGGGTCCACCCACCCGCCGGCTGCGACCGGCTGCGGGCCATGACCGAGATCGGTGACGCCGACGCCGACGCGGTGGTGACCTTCGCGGTGCAGGCGGACGGCACCACGGTCTTCGACTCGGGTGCCCGGACCGCCGCCGACGGCGCCACCCAGGTGGACGTCCCGCTGTCGGCGGCGACCACGGCGGTCGAGCTGGTGGCCACCAGTTCGACCGGAGCCGCGTCGGCGGTCTGGGCCGACGCCCACTTCCTGTGCGCGCCCTGATCGCCCTCTCCTCGTCGATCACGGACCGCACCGCGCACTCCGGCGGAAGGGCAGGGGTCAGACGTAGATCGCGAGGGCGTCGTTCGCGCCGACCGTCGCGGTGAACCGGCCGGCCGAGTCGACGGAGTACGTCGGCCCGGTGCAGCCGCCGCCAGCCCGGTCCCCGTGTTGGACGTCGCAGTAGGTACCCGCCGGCAACGAGGTCTGGAAGGTCCGCGTCACCGCGAACGACTCGTGGTTGATCACCACGTACCCTCGGCTGCCCCGGCCGAAGGCGATCGTCTGGTACCCGTTGGACCACCAGTTGTTCACCGCGGTGCCGGCCACCGCGTTGCGGAAGCCCACCATGTTGGCGATCTGCCGCCAGAGGTGCTGGCACTTCCAGCCGTCACTGAAGCAGGCGGTCACGGTGCCGCCGTTGGGCGGCCCCGCGTCGATGTCGCTGAACTCGTAACCCGAGTAGACGTTCGGAGCCCCGTACGGCCAGGCCAGCAGGTACACGTTGGCCAGCGTGTAGGTGGCGTCGTACCGGTAGTTCAACGTCGAGCCGTTCCGCTCGGTGTCCCAGTTGTCGACGAAGGTCCGAGCCTGACCGCTGGGCAGGTATCCCCAGGACTGTCCCCAGTTGTTCAGGTACGCCAGCCGTTCGGTGGTGAAGATCCGCTTGAGGTCGTACGCCGCCCGGAACTCGTCGACGTCGCCGGTGCCGGTGTACTCCTCCGGCTGCACGGCCTCGCCGGCACCGTAGATCACCTCCTGCGCCCAGAAGACGCCCGGGTTGGACAGTCTGCTCCTGATCGCCGCCAGGTCGGCCGCCGCGATGTGCTTCGCCCCGTCGATCCGGAACCCGTCCACGCCCATGCCCAGCAGGCTGTTCAGGTATCCGGCGATCCGGCCCCGGACGTAGTCGCTGCCGGTGTTCAGGTCGGCCAGGTTGACCAGTTCGCAGTTCTGCACGTTCCACCGGTCGGTGTAGTTGGTCACCGGGCTGTGGCAGGAGTGGAAGTCCTGCACCTGGTAGTACCCGGGGTAGTCGTACTTGGTGTACGAGGAACCCCCGGTGCCGGTGCCCGAGCCGGCCGTCATGTGGTTGATCACCGCGTCCGCGATCACCTTGACCCCGGCGCCGTGGCAGCTGGCCACCATGGACCGGAACGACGCCTCGGAGCCGAGCCGGCCGGCGATCCGGTACGAGACCGGCTGGTACGACGTCCACCACTGTCCGCCCTGGATGTGCTCCTGTGGCGGGGACACCTCGACGAACCCGTACCCCTTGGGGCCGAGCGTGCCGGTGCAGGCGGTGGCGACCGAGTCGAACCGCCACTGGAACAGCGTGGCGGTCACGTCGTGGCCGCCGGGCGGCGAGGCCGCCGCACGATCCGCATCGGGCCGGGCGACGACCAGGCCCGCGGCGAGCAGGGTGGCGACGAGGACCGCGGCGGCGCGGCGACCGGAAAATCGACCGGACGGGGGTACGGCGGTGCGCATGGCTGCCTCCAGCGCCTGCACATTTTCTGCAAGATTTCCGAAACTCGCCGAAAAGTTGTGACCGGACTCTAGGAGGCGAAGACGTCGTCGTCAATGGATGGATGTCGACGGATCGGCCGAGGTGATCCACTCCCGGGGTGGTTAACAGGGGGCCCTTGTTCTACAAAAAGCGATAAGAAGGTGCCCTTCCTTACCGGTCAGCGGCGTAGCGCTACGGCGACGGCCGCGCCCGCCGCTCCGGCCGCGACGGCGGCGCCGGCCAACAGCGGCCGGTGCCGGGACAACCAGATCTGCGGGCTGCGCCCGTGTGCCCGATCGCCAAATGCTCCGTGGGCGCCGAAGTCCATGCCGTGTCCGTCGTCGACCGGCTGCCACAGGTTCGACGGACGACGCGGATCGGCCGGCTCGTCGGTCTGCTGGGATTTGAAGCCGGTGCGCGCGAGGTAGCGGTCCAGCAGTCCCGGGATCACCCGGTTGGCCAGGATCGTGCCGACGGTGGAGGCACCCACCCAGTACTCCCGGCGGTTGGGGTGGTCGGCGGCGTGCACGATCGCCCGGGCCACCACCTCGGGCTGGTAGATCGGCGGCACCGGTTGCGCGTGCCGGCTCAGCCGGGACAGTACCCAGTCGAACTGGGGTGTGTTCACCGCCGGCAGGTGGACCTGGGTCACCCGGACCCGGCTGCCCGAGTGCAGCAGCTCGGTCCGCAACGACTCGGTGAATCCCACGATCGCGTGCTTGGCCCCGCAGTACGCCGACTGGAGCGGGATCGACCGGTACGCCAGGGCCGATCCGACCTGCACGATCGTGCCGGAGTCGCGGGGCAGCATCCGGTCCAGCGCGGCCCGCGTCCCGTAGACGTACCCCAGGTAGGTCACCTCGGTCACCCGCCGGAACTCCTCCGGGTCCACCTCGGCGAACGGGGCGAAGACCGAGGTGAACGCGTCATTGATCCACAGGTCGATGGGGCCCAGTTCGGCGCTGGCCCGCGCGGCGGCGGCCTCGACCTGACGGTGGTCGGCGACGTCGGTCTCGATCGGCAACGCCTCACCACCGGCCGCGCGTACCTCCGCGGCGGCCGCCTCGAGCCCGGTCGAGCCGCGGGCGACCAGGGCGATCCGGGTACCTCGGGCCGCCAGTTCCCGGACCACCGCTCGACCCACCCCGGCGGTCGCGCCGGTGACGACGGCGACCTGCGCGTGACGCGAACCCATCCCGGCTCCCCTCCACTGGCGACCGGACCGCAGGGTCGATCCGCCCCACCGATCCGTCCCACCCAACCCGACCGACTCGAACAATCCGACTGACGTCCCGGAACCCGCCCGGCCGGTCCCACGTACCGAAACCACCGGCCGGCCCCGCGTACCGAAACCCGCCCGGCCGGCCCCGCGTACCGAAACCCGCCCGGCCGGCCCCGCGTACCGAAACCCGCCCGGCCGGCCCCGCGTACCGAAACCTGCCCGTCGGCCCCGCGTTCCCGGCGGGGCCCGGAGCTAACCTGCCCACCGGTTTCAGCCCGACCGGCCCGGGTACCCGCGCGGCCCGACGGGCGTCACCCCCCGACCCGCGGGCGGCCCGGGTACCCGCACGGCCCGACGGGCGGCCCGGGTACCGGCACGGCCCGACGGGCGTCACCCCGGCACGCGGGGAGCGAGGATCAGTGCCGGTTCGCGGGCCGCGGCGCCGGCCGGACGGCGACCTGTCACCCGCGCAGGTGTGGCCCATGCCCCAGGTCCGGCGCAGCGCACGTGGCACCGGCCGGTCCCGTCGGGTGTTCGCGGTCTTCCCCCGGTACGCCCGACCGTTCGGCACCCTCGACCACGCCCTTCCACTGCTCGGCGTGGCCGGCACAGCCGTCCCGACGGTTATGACCGTCGCGGAATGGGCGGAGTCTCGCCAGATCTTGGAATCCGTTGACCCCTGGCGGGGGGTGTGGATTCCAAGATCTCAGCCGGGACGGGGGCGGGGCCGTCGGTGCCCGGAGGGCCTGGCGGGGATCAGCGAGATCGCTCCAGGCGGCGGGGTTGGGTGGGGCGGGGTTTGGTTGAGAGATCAGTGTCGGGAGCGGGCGGACACGCGGGCCGCAACGCCGACCCAGGCGAACGCCAGCCCGGTCTCGACCAGCGCGGGACCCCGCTGGCGCCGGTCCAGGGCGGCCAGCAGCACGGCCGTCGCGCCGTGCAACGCGTCCGCTCCGGCCCCGGCCGCCAGCACGGCACCGCCGGGCCGCCAGACCGTCGCGACCCCCTGGGCCAGGTGTCGGACGCCGAGCACCCGCAGCGTCGCCACGGCCAGATCGGTCCGCTGGCCGCCGAGGGCCCGCAGCATGACGCCGGGGGCGGTCAGCAGAGCCGTACCCCAGAGCATCCGCCCGGCGGCGCCGGTCCGCACCGCCAGCCGTCCCCCACGCACCCTGCTCACCACGTTCTCCCCGCCGGACCCGGCGGTCTCGTCCCCGAGCCGTCGACGCGCCCGAACCGCCGGACCGGTGATCGACTCGCGCACCGGACCGGCGGTCGACTCGGACGCCGGACCGACGGTCGGTGTGGGCGGACCAGTGGGTCCCGGTCGAGGTCGTCGGGCGGGATCATGACCGCAACTCGTTGATCTTGTCGCGGGCCACCGTCGCCAGGGTGGCCGTGCGGTGCGGCTGCCCTCGCAGGAACGCCTCGGTGAACCGCTTCGCCTGCTCGTACTTCACCTTGCCCGGCATCGGCGGCTCGTTCGGGTTGACGTCGCAGTCCACCAGCGCCGGTCCGGGGTGCGCCAGCGCGGCGCGGACCGCCGCCGCGAGGTCACCGGAACGCTTCACCTTGACGCCGTACCCGCCACACGCGGTGGCCCAGGCGGCGAAGTCCGGGACCGGTTCGCGGTGCCGGACCGCGTACTCGGGGTAGCCGAGGATGATCTGCTCCCACAGGATCTGGCCGTACGAGTTGTTGTTGTTGATGATCACCTTGACCGGCAGTTCGTGCCGGACGGCGGTGAGGAACTCGGCCATCAGCATGGCGAACCCGCCGTCCCCGACGAACGCGATCACCTGCCGACCCGGGTACGCCTGCTGCATGGCGATCGCGTACGGCAGGCCCGGCGCCATCGTGGCCAGGTTGCCCGACAGGTAGAACTCCCGACCGCCCCGGATCGTCCAGTGCCGGGCCGCCCAGGTGGCGATCGTCCCGGAGTCACAGGTCAGGATCGCGTCCTGCGCCGCCGCCTCGTCCACGCAGCCGATCAGGTACTGCGGCGCGATCGGGTCCCGCCCCGCGTCCTGGAGCGCGGCCATGTCCGACCGCCAGCCCGCCATCGCCTTCTGGTACTTCTCCAGGAACTTCCGGTCCTGGCGGCGGGTGAGCATCGGCAGCAGCTGACGCAGCGCCAGCCGCGCGTCGGCGGCCACCGGCGCCTCGACCGGCAGCCGCATCCCGATCAGGCTCGGGTCGGTGTCGATCTGCACCACCCGCACCTGACCCGGCTCGGGCAGGAAACTCCCGTACGGGAAGGAGGTGCCGACCATCAGCAACGTGTCGCACTCCTCCATCAGTTCCTCGCTGGGCCGGGTGCCGAGCAGCCCGAGCCCGCCGGTGGTCAGCGGGTGGTCGTCCGGCACCACCTGCTTGCCGGGCAGCGTCTTGACGATGGGGCTGCCCAGCGCCTCGGCCACCGCGAGCACCTCGTCCCGGGCGTCCCGGGCGCCGGCACCGACCAGCATCGCGATCTTCTTCCCGGCGCCCAGCACCGCGGCGGCCCGCCGTAACTCGTCCTCGCCGGCCGGCAGTACGGGCCGGCCCACGGTCGGGGCGCTGGCCGGTGGGGTGCCGGGGCTGACGTGCCGGTACGGGTCGTCGGCGGCCGCCGCCACCTGCACGTCGTTCGGAAAGGTCAGGTGCGCGACGGTCCGCTTCGACAGCGCCTCCCGGATCGCCAGGTCGACCACCGCCGGCATCTGCTGCGGGTTGGTCACCATCAGGTTGTACGCGGCGACGTCCTGGTAGAGGTGGGTGGTGTGCACCTCCTGCTGGTAGCGCGAGCCCAGCACCGAGGTCTCCTGCATGCCGGTGATGGCCAGCACCGGGGCGTGGTCCAGCTTGGCGTCGTACAGGCCGTTGAGCAGGTGGATGGCGCCCGGACCGGAGGTGGCGCAGCAGACCCCGAGCCGGCCGGTGGCCTTGGCGTACCCGGTGGCCATGAACGCCGCCGCCTCCTCGTGGTGGACGAGCACGAAACGCAGCTTGTCGCGGTGCCGCCGGAACCCTTCCATCAGCCCGTTGATGCCGTCCCCGGGCAGCCCGAAGACGGTGTCCACGCCCCATTCCACCAGCCGGCGGGCCAGGCTCTCCCCGACGATCTCCTGCACTTGTGCCACCTCTCCCCTGTTCGGCCGGCGCCGGCCGAATCCCGCGGGACCCGGTCGGCCGGCCGGCACCCCCGCCATGACGGTCCCGACCGGCTGGCCGGCACCCCCGCCACGACGGTCCCGACCGGTCTGGCCGATGGTGCGGGAACCGTCCGGGACTGTGCTGCGGCGTACCCGTGGTCAATACCGGCAAACGCCGCCCCGGCCGCGAAATGTCCCTCGGCGCCCAACCGTGCCGTACCCGCTCGGGGTGGGGCCGGATGTGATCTGCCGGGCTCGACACCGGGGGCGCCGGGAACTCCCGGAGCGGTCCGGGCGACTATTGGGCCATGCCTGGAATCCTCCGGAACGGCCGAGCGCCGGCCTGGCTCCGCACGCTGTTGGCGTCGCTGGTGGCCGGCCCGCTCCTGCTCGCCGGTACGGCCACCCCCGCCTCGGCGCACGCCGCGCTGCGCACAACCGACCCGAAGGCCGGTTCCACGGTCAAGCGGCAGGTCGACGAGGTCACCCTGACCTTCGCCGAGGTGGTCCGGGGTGACTTCAGCACCGTGGTGGTCACCGGCGCGGACGGCGCGAGCTACTCCGACGGCCGGGTGCGGGTGGTGGACGGGACGGTCCACCAGCGGGTCCGCCCGCTGCCCTCGGGCGCGTACCGGGTGGCCTGGCGGGTCGCGTCCGGGGACGGGCACCCGGTGCAGGGCGAGTTCCGGTTCACCGTCGCCGTGCCGGCCACCACCGCCGGGTCACCCTCGGCGGGTGCCGCCGGCGCGGCGTCCGCGAGTCCGGTCGCCGCCGGCGCGGCGTCGCCGACCGGCTCCGCCGGCACCCCGGCCGGTACGGTGAATCCCGCCGCCGGTCCCGCGCGCCGCACCTCACCGGCCGAATGGATCGTGTTGGCCGTCCTGGCGCTGGTGATCGCCGCCCTGGGTGTCACCCTCGCCCGGCGCCGACTGAACCGCCCGGCCGAGCCCGGACCGTTCGATCCGCCGCCGCGGCGCCGGCTGCCGGGGTGGCGGAAATGACCCCGATCGGGCCGAATACGGGCATGGTGGACCGGTGAGCGCTACCGATACGACCCTGCCGGCCGGGAACACGACGGTCGCGGCGCCGACTGGTGGTCGGCGCCGTTGGTGGCTGCCCGTGGCGGTCGGCGCGGCCGGACTGGCGGTCCTGGCCCTGGCGCTGGCGGTCGGCCACGGCCTGAGCCCGGTGATTCCCGGGCTGCCCGAGCCGGGCCGGCTCACCTCGTGGGGGCTGCCGGTGGTTCGGCTGGCCCTGGACGTCCTGGCCACCGCCGCGGTGGGGCTCACCGTCACCGCGGCCTTCCTGCTGCCCGGGGACGGACCGAGCGTCTCGGCCCGGGGCTACCTGCTGCTGCGCCGGGTGACTCCGGTCGCCGTCGGCTGGGCGCTGTCCTCGCTGGCCCTGCTGGTGCTGACCCTGTCCGACCTGCTCGGTCAGCCGGTGTCGCGGCTCCGGCCGGGCATGGTGGTGAACTTCGCGGTCTCCGTCTCCCAGGGCCAGGCCCTGGCCTGGCAGGCCGGCCTGGCGCTGGTCCTGGCCGTGCTGTCCCGGGTCGCCGTGTCGCGTGGCACGGCCGCGGGCACCGCCGCGCTCGCCGTGGTCACCGTGCTGCCACCGACCTTCACCGGTCACTCCGCGGCCGCCGGCAACCATCAGGTCGCGGTGACCAGCCTGGCCCTGCACGTGCTGGCCGCGACGCTCTGGGTGGGTGGCCTCGGCGGGCTGCTCGTCGTACGCCGTACCCCGGTGCTGGCCGCGGCGGCGACCCGGTACGTCCGGCTGGCGCTGGTCTGCTTCGGCTGCGTCGCGGTCAGCGGCGTGGCCAACGCCTGGGTCCGGCTCGGCGGCTGGCACGAACTGTGGGGATCCCGGTACGGGCTGCTGGTGCTCGGCAAACTGGTCGCGCTGGTCCTGCTCGGCGGGTTCGGCGCGCGACACCGGGCGGCCACCCTGCCGGCGCTGCGGGCCGGCCGGCCGGGCGCCTTCGGCCGGCTCGCCGCCGGGGAGATGATTCTCTTCGGTGCCACCTTCGGGCTCGCCGTGGCGCTGTCCCGCAGTCCCACCCCGGTGCCGTCGGACCCGGTGGACCCGGACCCGGTAACCGCGCTGATCGGCTTCCCGACGCCACCGGCGCTGACCCCCGGACACCTGGTCGGCAACCTGCTGCCGGACATGTTCTTCCTGACCGCGGCGGTCTTCGGGGTCGGCGGTTACCTGCTGGCGGTCCGGCGGCTGCACCGGGCGGGCGTCGCCTGGCCGGTGGTCCGGACCGCCTGCTGGCTGGCCGGCTGGGCGCTGCTCACCGTCGTCACCAGCCTGGGCTTCGCCCGCTACGCCTACGTGCTGTTCAGCGCGCACATGGCCCAGCACATGGTGCTGTCGATGGCCGTACCCATCCTGCTGGTCAGCGGCGCCCCGCTGACCCTCGCGCTGCGTGCCCTGCGCCGGCCCGCCGATCCCGAGGTACGTGGTCCCCGGGAGTGGCTGCTGATCCTGGTACACAGCCGGCTGACCCGGCTGCTCACCCATCCGCTGGTGGCGCTGGCCATCTACATCACGAGCCTCTACGGGCTCTACTTCAGCGACCTGCTCGGCACGCTGATGCGCTACCACCTCGGTCACCTGGCCATGCTCACCCACTTCGTGCTGGCCGGTTACCTGCTGTTCTGGGTGCTGATCGGCATCGATCCCGGTCGGCGCCGGTTGAGCGCGCCGCTGCTGGTCATCATCCACTTCGCGGCGATGAGCTTCCACGCGTTCTTCGGCATCGTGCTGTTGCAGTCGAACACCCTGATCGCCCCCGAGTGGTACACGCCGCTGCACCCGTCCTGGGCCTCCGCGCCGCTGTCCGACCAGCATCTCGGCGCGGCCATCGCCTGGGCCTTCGGGGAGATCCCGGCGGCCGTGGTGATGCTCGTCCTGGTGCGGCAGTGGATCCGGGCCGACGAACGGGAGCAGGCCCGGCTGGACCGGGCCGCCGACCGGGCCGAGGCGGCGGGCGAGGAGGACGAGTTGGCCCGGTACAACGCGTTCCTGGCCGCCGCCGCCCGCGCCGACGGTCGCCGCGGCCCGTCCTGACCGGCCACGGGATCCGCCGGCCGACCGGCCGGGCCGACCATGACCAATCGGCCTGGCCAGCCGCCCGGTCGGCCGGCTGACCGGCCGGGCCGGCCAGGGCAGACCGGCCTGACCAGCCATGACGAGGCGACCGACCGACCACCGAAGGCCGGCCTGACCAGCCACCACGCGCCGGCCGACCGGCCGGTCGGGCCCGGCCTGACCGGTGGGTCCGCCCGGCTGACCAGCGGGTCCATCCCCGCTGAGTGGCTGCTCCAGGCCGGCCCGGAGCGGCGCGGGTGGGCGGGACACGCGCGGAGGGCCGCTTACCAGTACCATTCCGCGCGGGAGGAAACTGATGGTCACTCGCAGGAAAGTCGTCGCGCTTGGCGCGGGGGTAGCCGCTGGATTCGCGGTTGCCGGGTGCAACGACGGCGGCGCCAAACCGAAGGACGCGAGCTGGAACGGGCCGAACTCGCCCGAGGCACCAGCTCCGTCGTCCGCGACCCCGGTCACCGTCACGGTGACCCCGGCGGCGAACGCCACCAAGGTGTCCCCCAACGAGGCCGTCGTGGTGTCGGTGGCGGGCGGCACCCTCAACGGTGTCACGGTCACCGCCGGCGGCCAGAAGGTGGCCGGCAAGCTGGCCGAGGACGGCACCTGGCGCTCCACCGGCCAGCTCGGCTACAACAAGACGTACAAGGTCACGGCGTCGGTCACCGACGCGGCCGGGACGGCCAGTGAGCAGACCAGCACCTTCAAGACGCTCAAGCCGAGCGGGGTCGCCGACGTCACCTTCCAGGCCAACGCGCTGACCGCGCTCAGGACGGGCGGCACCTACGGCGTCGGTCAGGTGGTGATGGTCCACTTCAGCCGGACGGTCCGGGACCGCGACGCCGCCGAGAAGGCGATGAAGGTCGAGACGTCCCCGCCGGTCGAGGGCCGGTGGCGGTGGCTCGACGGGCAGAACGCGCACTGGCGGCCGGCGAAGTACTTCGCCTCCGGCACCCGGATCTCCGTCGAGGTGAAGCTGCACGGCGTCCACCTGGGTTCCGGGACCTACGGCGAGAACGCCGCGACGCACTACACGATCGGACCGTCCCGGATCGCCATCGCCGACGGCAAGAGCCACCGGATGAAGTGCTACATCAACGGCAAGCTGGTCCGGGACATCCCGGTCAGCATGGGCAAGGGCGGCACGACGAAGACGCCCGACGGCAGGACGGTCAACTACTGGACCGCCTCCGGCCCGCACGTGCTGATCAACAAGCAGAGTTCGTACCGGATGACCTCGGCCAGCTACGGCGTCACCGACAAGAACGACCCGAACTTCTACGACGAGCCGATCAAGCTGTGCAACCGGATCTCCTACACCGGCGAGTTCGTCCACATGGCCGACTGGAACATCTGGGCGCACGGTAAGGCCAACACCTCGCACGGCTGCATCAACGTCGGCCCGTCGAACGCCCAGTGGTTCTACGACACCTTCCAGGTCGGCGACGTCGTCGACGTCCGCAACACCCCCCGGAAGATGGGCATGGGCGACGGCGTGGGCGACTGGACCATCCCATGGGCCCAGTGGTGAGCTGACCCGGTCCGGCCGGCGGGACCGGGCGTCCCCCGGTTTGGCCGGCCGGTTCCCAGAGCCCTCCCACGGCACGGTCAACCGGCCCCGCGGTTGACCGGCCCGGCGGTCAACCGGCCCGGTGTCGACCTCCGCCCACCGGCGGCAGGTCCCCGGCCCGGCACCCGGCGACACCGGTGCCATCGGCCGCTTCGGCGGGCGCGCCCGACCCCACGGATGCGCCAGCGGTGTCGGTGGGCGCGCCCAGGGCCGCGGCCTCGGTGGCCGGGTCCAGCACCGCCTCGGTGGCCGCCGCCAGGTCCGCGTCGGCGTGCCGCCGGGCCCCGTCGACCGGCTGACGCGGACGCGGCACCGGCGGGGGCAGTACGCCAACCGGCACGTAGACCTGGGCGTCCACGGCGTCGGCCAGCAGCAGCGCCGTGGCGACGCTGGTCGGCCGGGCGGCCGGGTCGGAGCACAGGCAGCGCAGGCACAGTTCGGCGACGTCGATGGGCAGTCCGGGCAGCGGCGGGAGCGGGTCCGGCGCCCGGTAGACGTGTGACAGCGGACGATCCGGTTCGGCCCCCACCGGCCAGGGCAGGCGCCCAGTCAGGCAGAGGTAGAGCAGCACACCCACCGCGTACACGTCGGTGGCGGGACTGGCGCCCACCCCGTTGAGCCGTTCCGGGGCGACGAACGCCGGGGTGCCCACCACCTCCCCCCGGGCCACCGGGTCGCGCTGGCCGATCGCGGCGGCGATGCCGAAGTCGAGCACCTTGACCCCCGCCGGGGTCAGCACGATGTTGGCCGGCTTGACGTCCCGGTGGACGATGCCGTGCAGGTGGGCCGCGGCCAGGGCCGCGCTGACCTCCGCACAGACCCGGACGGCGATGCTCCAGTCGAGCGCGCCGGCCCGCAGGTGGATCGCCAGCGTCTCGCCCTCGACGAACTCCATCACGATGTACGGCGCGGCCGGCCCGTCGGGCACCGGAGCCAGGCCGAAGTCGTGTACGCCGGCGATGTTCGGGTGGGACAGCCGGGCGGCCGACCGGGCCTCGGTGCGGACCTGCTCGATGACCGTCTCGGCGGCATCCGGATCGGCGTACGGGAGGGTGATCAGCTTGATCGCCACGGGTCGGTCCAGAACCTCGTCATGTGCGCGCCACACCTCGGACATGCCGCCGGTCCCGATTCGACGGTCGAGCCGGTACCGCCCGTCCAACACCGGCATCTGAGCCCCCGACACGTCCCGTCCGACGCCGTCCGAACCGGCGGCGGGTCAACAGATCGCTACCCGACCACCGGCCAGGACAAACGCACGGCGCTTCCTGGGCCGCCTCCACCGACCGAGCCAACCGGCGACACCGCCCGGCGCAATGACGTAATTCACCATTAACCCCCAGCGACGGTGGAGCCGGCCAGCTATCCGAAAAAGGCTGATAGAGCCGACAGTCTGGCGGCGAACAGCTCACGGTGGGTGACGCCTCATGAGCGCTGCCCGATCCACCCGTTCCGCCGGGACAGCGATCGCATTGATCAAAAACTTATGCTCGGGCCACGCCGGTCTGTGCTTGGAACAGCGACGAGTGGTCCATGGCCGGCGCCGAAAGGGGTTGGCCCGTGGCCTGACGTCGAGCCGACCCCGTGTTGTCCGTAGCTGGATGGAGAACCCAGGATGAGGACGAAGAAACGGCTGGCCGCCATCTCCGGCGGCGTGCTGCTCGCGGCGGCGGGCGGCCTGCTGGTCCTGCAGGCCCCCGCGCTCGCGGTGGACACGCCACCGCCGGTCACCGTGGCGCAGGCACGGGGATCCGTCGCCTACCTGACCGCGCAGTACGGCATATCCGAGTCCGAAGCGCTGCGCCGGCTCGACCTGCAACGACTCGATCCGGTGCTGGAGACGGCGCTCAGCGCGCGTTACCCGGACGCCTTCGCGGGCTCCGTGCTGGACCAGGCCGACGGCGGCGTGTTGGTGATCCACGCCACCGACCCGGCAACCGTCCGAAGGGCCGTCCGGACGGTACGGGACGCGGACCACCTCAGGGTGGTGCCGGCGAAGTACTCGATCAGGCACCTCAACCAGGTGGCGGCCGACATCGACGCCCGGCTGAACCGGTCCGGCGGCCGCAACCGGGTCGCGGAGGCCACGGTCGACGTCGAGCACAACGTGGTCGCGGTCTACCAGCACGCCGGCGAGGAACGGACCGCCCGGGCCAGCGCCGCCCAGCGACGGCGGCTCGTCGACGCCGCGCCGGACACCCCGGACCCCCGGGTCACCGCCGAGGTGAACCGGCACCCCGACGCCGCGGTGATCCGCCAGCTGATCGGTGGGCGACAGCGGATGGGCAGCCTCGCCGGCCCGTTCCGACAGGGTCTGGTGAACACGCCCAGCTGCCGGCCCAGCCTCTGCGGCAAGCCGCTACGCGGCGGGATGCGGCTCGACGTGCTGCGGAACCAGCCCGGCCCCGTCTATCCCGACGGCGATGCCCTCAACGCCAGCTGGGGGCAGTGCACGAACGGTTTCAACGTGACCGACAACCGTGGCTGGGGATACGCCCTGACCGCCGGTCACTGCCTGGTCGGCGCCAACAAGGCCGGCACCACGCTCAGCTACTCCAGCTCCGACACCAACCGGACGCCCATCGGGAGCGAGTCGGGCAACTTCGAGAACGCCAACGCCGATGGCACCTCCGCGTACCCGTGGGACTTCGCCATCCTGCCCTTCCAGACCACCAGCTCGACCAACTGGGCGACCTACTGGCTGCCCAGCACCGGCCCCCGCAACCTGGTCAACTCCTACTGCGTGGCCGGCGAGGGCACCCAGGCGTGCACCGACGGCACGTTCGGAATCACGGGCTACTACAGCTACAGCGGCGTCCACCTGGGCTGGGTGGTCTGCGGCACGGGAAGCGCCGACGACAACCCGAACAGCGGCTACCACACCAACATCGGCTACCGCCCCGGAACCCGGTGCGGTGAGATCACCGGCCGGGACGGCGGCATCAACACCAACCTCTGCATGCGCAGCGGTGACAGCGGCGGCCCGTTGTTCAGCGAGTTGGACAGCAAGGCGTACGGCATCCTGACCAACGGCACGGAGGGGTCCGGGCCGTGCCCGACCAGCCCGGCCGGCACCGAGCAGAGCAACTACACCCCGATCAGCAACGCGTTCTCGCGGGCGCACACGCAGACCGGTTACACGTTCAACGTGTTCACCTCCTGACCGGCGGGGCGGGCCGGTCCACCCGACCGGCCCGCCCCACCGCCGGTCCCACCCGGCCGGCTGGCACGTCCACCGCCCCGGTCCCAGCCACCGTCGACCGGACCCCGTTAGGGCGGCCCGGCGGCAGGGTAGGGGATCCGGCATGGCGGAACTGGACCAGCTGTGGATCGTCCGGCACGGTGAGAGCGTCGGCAACGTTGCGGCGGCCCGGGCCGAGGCCGACGGGGTGGAACTGATCGACCTGGCCGACCGGGACGCGGACGTACCGCTGTCGCCGTTGGGTCGGGAACAGGCCGCGGCGACCGGGCGGTGGCTGACCGGCCTCCCCCCGGACGACCGGCCCACCGTGGCCGTGGTGTCGCCGTACCGGCGGACGGCGCAGACCGCCGAGGCGACCCTGGCCGGTACGGACATCGCGGCCAGCGTGGACGAGCGGCTGCGGGACCGGGAGCTGGGCATCCTGGATCTGCTGACCGGCCGGGGCGTCCGGGCCCGCTATCCCGACGAGGCGGCCCGGCGGACCCGGTTGGGCAAGTTCTACTACCGACCGCCCGGCGGGGAATCCTGGGCCGACGTGGCGCTGCGGCTACGCGCCCTGCTCGGCGACCTGCGCCGCGACCACGCCGGGGAACGGGTCATCCTGTTCGGCCACGAGGCGATCGTGCTGCTGCTTCGTTATCTGGTGGACGGGCTGGACGAGTCGTCGCTGATGGAGATCGCCCGATCCACCACCGTGGCCAACTGCTCGGTGACCGGCTGGTCCGCCGACCGGTCGGGAACGCTGCGCCTGGTCACCTTCAACAACGTCGACCACCTGCGTCGGGAGAACACCACCGCCACCCGGGAGGAAGAGGTCGATGCCGAACCGGTCTGAGCCACGGATCATCACCCCGGGACTGCTGCGCGACTGGGCACTGCCGATGCCGGACGGCGGCAAGGGCGCCCGGGGCACCGTCCTGGTCGTCGGCGGGTCACGGTTCACCCCCGGTGCCGTGCTGCTGGCCGGGCTGGCCGCGCTGCGGGCCGGTGCCGGCGTACTGCAACTCGCGGTCGCCGGGTCGACGGCCACCGCACTCAGCATCGAGGTGCCCGAGGCGCTGGTCATCGGCCTGGCCGAGACCGACGACGGCGCCGTGGCCGGGCGGCCCGACGACCGGCTGGCCGACCTGGTGGGCCGGGCGGACGCGATCACCGTCGGCCCCGGTCTCAACGACATCGACGAGACCACCGCGCTGCTGCGGCACGTGCTGGCCGCCGCCCGCCCGGAGACCGCGTTGCTGCTCGACGCCTACGCGCTGGGGGCACTCAGCCACGAACCGGAGCTGCTCGCCGGCCGGAAGGCGCCCGCCGTGCTCACCCCGAACCTGACCGAGGCGGAACACCTGCTGGGCCGGGAGCCCGGCCCCGACCCCGACGCCGACGCGGCCGAGCTGGCCCGCCGGTACGGCAGCGTCGTGTCGCTGCGCAGCCACATCGCCACCCCGGACGGGGAATCGTGGCGGGAGGAGAGCGGCGACACCGGGTTGGGCACCTCGGGCAGCGGTGACGTGCTGGCCGGGATCCTGACCGGGCTGCTCGGTCGGGGCGCCGAACCGGCCCAGGCGGCCTGCTGGGCCGCCTGGGTACACGCGGTGAGCGGTCAGCGGCTCGCCCCCCGGTACGGCCGGCTCGGCTTCCTGGCCCGGGAACTGCTCGACGAGGTGCCACACACCCTCGCGCAGCTCGCCTGACAGCGGGTGAAAGGAAGGGCCCCCTTTTATCGTTTTCTGGGGTACAGGGGGCCCCTGTTAACGACGCCGGCGCCTCGCACCGCTCCCGATCGGTAATCATCGCCGCCCCGGCGACACAAGCCAGGGTGATGGTCGCCGAGACACGAGGAGTTCGGATGGGTCCACCGGACCGGCGCGACGAGGACTGGTTCACCACGCTCTACACCGCGCACTTCCCGTACGTCGTCAACTACGGCCGGCGCCGACTGGTCGACCCGGAGGCGGCGGCGGAGCTGGCCCAGGAGGTCTTCATGGTCGCCTGGCGCCGACGCGCCGAGGTGCCCGACGCGGGCCTGCCCTGGCTGTACGGGGTGGCTCGGCGGCTGCTGGCCAACCACTGGCGGAGTCGGCGGTCCGCCCCGGAGCCGACGACGTACGGCGAACCGACCGTACCCGGCGCGGACGCGGGGGTGGCGGTCGCCGATGTGCGCGCGGCGCTGGCCACCCTCGCCGAGCCGGACCAGGAACTCCTCCGGCTGATCGGCTGGGAGGAACTGACGGTCGCCGAGGCCGCCACCGTACTCGGCTGCACCCGCACCGCTGCGGCGGTCCGGCTGCACCGCGCTCGTCGACGACTGGCCCACGCCCTGACCAAACCCACCCGCTTCCCTGTACCGGTGACCGCACCGGCCCGTCGCTGAGAGGTTCCCATGTTCGGAGAAGAGCACATCCGTACCCTGCTCAAGCCCGCCGATCCGGTCCTGGGCGCGACCGAGGTGCCGTACCGGCTCTCGGCGCGGGACCTGATCGTCCGGGCCGAGTCCACGCCCGCGCGGGAGGTCTCGCGACGGTACGCCCGGCCGAACCGCCGCCTGGTGCTGGCCGCCGGCGCCCTGGCCGCGGTGACTGTCGCGGCTGGCGGCGCGGCCGTCCTCGACCGGGGCCCCCATGGCGGACCGGGCCGGATCGCCGATCCGGACCTGGCCGATCCGGACCCGGCAGATCCGGGGCCAGCCGATCCGGGGCCGGGAGGCGGTGTTCTGGTGCCGATCGCCTACTCGGCCGACACCGGCGGCACGGCCGCCGCGACCAAGCTGCGGGAGCTGGCCGACCGGGTCGGCGCCGCGCCGTACGACAACCACACCGGCGGGTACGCGTACCACCGGACCAGGGCCTGGGGGGACCCGGTGCTGACCTCCCCCGAGGGGTACAGCGTGGCCTACGCCGACGAGACGCGGACCTGGCAGCGGGCCGACGGCACGGGTTGGCAGCGGGTCCGGCGGCTGGAGCCGGAGTATCCCGACGCCGCCTCCCGGGACTACTGGCAGCGCCACCTGCCGGTCGAGAAGACGGCCGGCCCGTCGGGTCCCGGCACGCGACCCGGCGGTCCCGATGTTGCCGCCAGCCGGCCCGGCATTTCCGGCGGCGGGCCGGTCGGGGATCCGCTGCCACCGCTCGACATCCCGCCGCTGCCGACCGACCGGGCCGGGCTGGCAGACCTGCTCGACGTCCGGTATGGCGGTGGTTCCGTGGGCAAGCCGGTCGTCACCGTCTTCTCCCGCCACGTCGTCCCCCGTGCCACCCGGGCGGAAATCCTCCGGGTCCTCGCCGACGTGCCGGGGCTGCGCTGGCGCGGCACGGTGACCGACCGGGCCGGCCGGACCGGGGTGGCCGTCACGTTCGACGATCGGGAACACCACCAGCAGACTGTGCTGGTGTTCGACCCGCAGACCGGCGGACTGCTGGCACATGAGTTGCTGACCGCCACGCCCATCCGGCTCAGCCTGTACCTGCTGATCCTGGAAACCGACCGCACCGACCGACTCGGCTGACCCCACCGGCGCGGCACGGCTCGACCCGGCGCGGCACGGCTCGACCCGGTGGTTAACAGGGGGCCCTTCCTATACCGAAAACGATAAGAAGGTGCCCTTCCTTTCATCGCTGGGTCCAGGCGCGGAGCAGGACCGCGCTGTTGAACCCGTCGTAGCCGCGGGCGCAGACCAGGGCCGTGTCGCCGCGAGGGCGGCGCGGTTCCCGGACGAAGTCCAGCTCGCAGCCGGGTGCCGGCCGGTCCAGACCGGCCGTGGCCGGCAGCAGGTTGTGGCGCAGCGCCAGCAGGGCGGTGGCCACGTCCAGCGCCGAACCGCCCTGGTGGGCCCGCCCGGTGAGGGGTTTCTGGGTACTCACCGGCGGGGTGGTCGGACCGAACACCGACCGCAGCGCCCGCGCCTCGGCCCGGTCGTACCCGGGAACACCGAGCGCGTCCGGCACCACCAGGGCGACCTCGGCGGGCCGTACGCCGGCCCGGCGCACCGCCAGTTCCATCGCGCGGGCGTAGTGTCCGGCGCCGGGCTCACCGTCGGGGTCGGTGTGCCGGGCGTCGTGCGTGGCGCCCCAGCCCAGCACCTCGCCGTAGATCACCGGCGCGCCCCGGGACCGGGCGTGCGCCAGGTCCTCCACCACGAAGACCGCGCCGCCCTCCGCCGGAACGTAGCCGCCGGCCGCGACGTCGAACGGCCGGTACGCGCGGTCCGGGTCGGTCGCCGTGCTGAGCAGCCCGTTGCGCAGGTGACAGGTCAGCGCGTACGGGCTGAGCGGGCACTCGGTGCCGCCGGCGATCACCACGGGGGTGCCCCGGCGGATGGTACGGACCGCGTGCGCCAGGCTGTCCAGCCCGCCGGCCGCCTCGGTGGCCAGCACCCCGCACGGGCCCTTGAACTGGTGCGCGATGGACAGCTGTCCGACGCTGGCCGCGTAGAACCAGGCGATCGACTGGTACGCCCCGACGGTGCGCGCCGGTTGACTCCACAGCCGCTGCAACTCGCGCTGCCCGAACAGGTTGCCCCCGGACGAGCTGGCCAGGGTGACCGCCACCGAGTACGGGTCGCCGCCCGGCCCGGTGAGCCCGGCGTCGGCCAGCGCCAGCCGGGTGGCGGCGAACCCGAGGTGGGTCCACCGGTCGGTCTGGACGATCCGCCGGTTGTCGGTCCAGGCGTGTGGATCGAAGTCGGCCACCTCACCGGCCAGGGTGACCGGGTACGGCGTCGCGTCGAACAGGGTGATCGGGGCGATCCGGTGTTCCCCGGCGAGCACCCGCTTCCAGTGCTGGTCGGCGCCGACGCCGGTCGGTGCCACCACGCCGATGCCGGTGATCACCGCCCGGGGACCGTCCGGATCCGCCCGACCGTCCCGACCATCTCGACCCGCCCGACCGTCCCGACCCGTGCGACCGTCCCGAGCTGTGCGACCGTCCCGAGCCGTGCGACCCGTGCGACCGTCCCGAGCGTCCGGCACCGCACCCGCCGCACCGCCGGTACCACCGCCGGCCCCGGCCCCGCCAGCGGTCACCGCCGCACCCCCGCCACCGGTCACCGGACCGGCTCCGGGCTGCGGCGGAACACCATCGCGGACTGGAACCCGCCGAACCCGCTGCCCACCGACAGCGCCACCTCGACGGCCACCTCGCGGGCCGTGTTGGGTACGTAGTCCAGGTCGCACTCGGGATCCCGGTTGGCCCAGTTGGCGGTGGGCGGCACCACGCCGGTGTCGATGGCCAGCGCGCAGGCCGCCATCTCGATCGAGCCGATGGCGCCCAGCGAGTGGCCCACCATCGACTTGAGGGAGCTGATCGGCACGTCGTACGCGGCCGGGCCGAGGGCGCGCTTGAGGGCGGCGGTCTCGTGCCGGTCGTTCTGCCGGGTGCCGGAGCCGTGCGCGCTGACGTACGACACCGCGGTCGGGTCCAGCCGGGCCTGGTCGAGGGCGTCGGTGATGGCCAACGCCATCTCCACCCCGTCCGGCCGCAGCCCGGTCATGTGATAGCCGTTGCTGCGGCTGGCGTACCCGGCCACGGTGCAGTAGATCCGGGCTCCCCGGCGGCGGGCGTGGGACAGTTCCTCCAGCACCAGTACGGCGGCGCCCTCGGCCAGCACGAACCCGCTGCGGTCCCGGTCGAACGGCCGGGAGGCGTGCGCCGGGTCGGCGTTCTCGGCGGTGGTGGCGCGGATCGCGTCGAACGACGCCACGGTGACCGGTGAGATGGGACTGTCCGAGGCGCCGGCGATCACCACGTCGGCCTCGCCGTCCGCGACGAGCTGCTGCGCGTACCCGATGGCGTCGATCCCGGAGGTGCAGCCGGTGGAGACCACCTGCGCCGGACCGTGCAGGCCGTACCGGCAGGCCACGTCGGCGGCCAGGCTGCTGGGCACCAGCGCCGGATACAGGTGTGGTGT
The DNA here is from genome assembly GCF_055793945.1 of Plantactinospora sp. A48. Lineage (NCBI taxonomy): Bacteria > Bacillati > Actinomycetota > Actinomycetes > Micromonosporales > Micromonosporaceae > Plantactinospora > Plantactinospora sp. A48. Next base: position 85,290 of record NZ_JBTIXF010000016.1, read on the forward strand.
GGTCCGGGCCGGGTCCACCAGCCAGCGCCGCCCGGAGTCGCTGCACGCCACGTACTCCCGTTCCAGCGCGGTGGTGCCGCCGACCGCCGAGCCGAGCACCACGCCGGCGCGTTCCCGCGCCGAGTCGGTCAGTTCCAACCCGCTGTCCATCAGCGCCTCCCGGGTGGCGGCCAGGGCGAACTGGACGTACCGGTCGCAGCGCCGCACCTCGTCGGCGGTGAGTCCGGCGGCGGCCGGATCGAAGTCGCACTCGGCGGCGATCTGGGAGCGGAACGGCGCCGGGTCGAACAGGGTGATCCGCCGGGTGGCGGTCCGGCCAGCCGTGACGGTGGCCCAGAACTCGTCCCGGGTGCCGCCGCCGGGTGCCACCACCCCCACCCCGGTCACCACCACCTGCCGCCCGGTCACGGCGACGCCTCCACGGCGACGGCCGGACCCGGCGCACCCGCCGTCGCCGGTGCGCCGGCCGCACCCGCCGGGCCCGGTCCGACCGGCGCAGGTGGTACGCCGGGAGCCGGCACCGGAGCGGTGGTCTCGGTGTCGACGTGCCCGAGTTCCGGGCGGGGCGCCAGCGGACCCAGTTGGAAGACCACCTCGGCCGGCTCGGTGCCGATGTTGCGCAGCCGGTGCCGGGTGCCGATCGGGATGTGCAGGGCCTCGCCGGAGCCGATCGGCACCGGCACGTCGTCCAGGTCCACCACTATCGCGCCGTGCGCGACGTACAGGAACTCCTCGCTGTACGGGTGGTAGTGCTCGGCGATCCGCTCGCCCGGCCGCAGGTTCGCCACCCCCATGAAACCGGAGGTGCTGCCCACGGTCCGGGGACCGAGCAGGACCCGCAGCTCCGCGCCGCGTCGCCGGTCGGCCGGGATGTCCCGGGCCGCCACCACACCCGGCCGGTCACTCATCGCCGGCTCCCGGGTCCGCAGCAGCCGACGCGCCCCGGCCAGCGGCGACCGGCGCACCTTGACCGGCGATGCCCGACGCGCTCCGGTCCGCGATGCCCGCCACGTCCTGGTCGGTGCCGCCCTGGTCGGCGGTGGCCGGCGTCGGCGGGCCGGACCGGGCCGTCGGTACCCGGTCGCCAGCCGCCCGCTGCCGGGCGAGGCGCTCGATCCGCTGCCGGATGATGTCCAGCTGCACCCGGCTGTTGGCGTTGATCCGGTCGGTCATCTGCGCGTCGTTCACCGGGGCCTCGGGCCGCAGCGCGAAGTCCTGCACCCAGGTCATCCGGGTCCCGCCGGGCTCCTCGGTGTAGCGCCAGTGGATCCGCATGTGCGCGAAGGGACCGGTCTCCACCCGGTGTGCCCGGACCTCCCGGCGGTCCCGGTCGGCGGTGCGTTCGCTGACCCAGCTCCACGACACGCCGTTCTCGTCCGGAAACATGGTGAGCCGGAACAACACCGTGTCGCCGGTACGCCGCAGCACCTCCACGGCCGCGTACTCGGTGAACAGGGTGGGCCAGCCGGCCACGTCGTTGGTCAGCTCCCAGACCAGGTCGAAAGGCGCGTCGATCAGCACCGAGTTCTCGGTGTGTCCGGGCGGCGGACCCGCGCCGTCGGTCTGCCGCGCCACCAGCTCGGCGATCTCCGCGATGCTCAGCAGGATGGCCTCCTCGGGCAGCGACACGCCGTAGCGGTCCGCGACCACCGCTTGGAGTTCGAGCAGGGCGAGCGAGTCCATGCCCAGGTCGGCCAGGGAGGCGGTCGGAGCCGCGTCCGCCGCCTCGGCGTCCAGTCCGCAGTGCCGGACCAGGATCGCGGTGATGTCGACCGGGCTTGCCGCCGGTCGGGACGATTGTTCGAGCGTCATGGCTCCTCCATAGGAATGCGCGCCGGGTACCGGCTGGTGGATCGGGACTGCGCGCCGGATACCGCCGGCTCCGGGTCAGGACTGCGCGGCGGACGGCGGCGGCGCCGGCGGCGGGCCGGCGGTCAGCCGGTCGACCAGCCCGGTCGAGTAACGCCCCTTGCGGAAGGCCGCGTCGTCGAGGATCCGCCGCAGGAACGGGATGGTGGTACGGAGGCCGGGGCCGGCGACGCGGAACTCGTGCAGCGCGCGGTCCATCCGGTCGATCGCCAACTCACGCTCGGGCGCCCAGGTCAGCACCTTGGCGAGCAGCGAGTCGTAGTGCGGGGTGACGACGTAGCCGGGAAAACCGTGGGTGTCGACCCGGGTGAACGGCCCGGCGGGCGGCTGGAAGACCTCCAGCCGGCCGGCGGTGGGCAGGAAGGCGCGGTCCGGATCCTCGACGTTGACCCGGCACTCGACGGCGAATCCCCGGGTGACCACGTCTGCCTGGGTCAGCCGCAGCGGGCCGCCGCTGGCCACGTGCAGCTGCTCGCGTACCAGGTCGACGCCGGTGATCATTTCGGTGACCGGGTGTTCGACCTGGATCCGGCAGTTCGCCTCGATGAAGTGGAACCGCTCCGCCTCGTCGACCAGGAACTCGAAGGTGCCCACCCCGGTGTAGCCGACCGCCTCGGCGCCGTGCAGCGCGGCGGCTTCGAGCGCCGCCAGGGTCGTGGCCGACAGGGCCGGCGCCGGCCCCTCCTCCACCAGTTTCTGGTGCCGCCGCTGTACCGAGCACTCGCGGGTGCCGAGGTGGACGGCCGCGCCGTACCCGTCCCGCAGGAGTTGCACCTCCACGTGCCGGGCCGGGTTGAGGTACCGCTCGACGTACACCCGGTCGTCGCCGAAGACGGCCTGGGCCGTTGCCCGGGTCCGGGCGTACGCCCCGGGCAGCTCGGCCGGCGTCCCGACCACCGCCATCCCCCGGCCGCCACCACCGGCGGCGCACTTGAGCATCACCGGGTAGCCGATCGCCTCGGCGGCCCGCCGGGCCTCGGCCAGGCTGGCCAGCGTGTCGGCGCTGCCCGGCGGCACCGGCAGCCCGGCGCGGCGCATCAGGGCCAGCGCCCGGGACTTGTCACCGAGCGCCCGGACCACCTCCGGGTCCGGACCGATGAACACCAGTCCGTTGTCGGCGCAGATCTCCGCGAAGTCGGCGTCCTCGGCCAGGAACCCGTAACCCGGATGCACCGCCTCGGCACCGGTTCGCCGGGCCGCCTCGATGATGGCCGCCACGTTCAGATAGCTGTGCCGGCTGGGCGCCGGCCCGATCCGCACCGCCTCGTCGGCCAGCCGGACCACCGCCGAGTCGTCGTCGGCCGACGAGTGCACGGCCACGGTCCGGATGCCCAGCTCGCGGCAGGTCCGGGCGATCCGTACCGCGATCTCCCCCCGGTTGGCGATCAGCACCTTCTCGAACATCCGCCCGCCCCGTTCCCGTCCTCGTCACACCGGCGCCAGCGCGATCAGCGGCTGGCCGTACTCCACCGGCTGGCCGTCGCCGACCAGCAGGTCCAGCACCCGGCCCGGCTGGCCGGCGGTCACCTCGTTCATCAACTTCATGGCCTCGACGACGCCGATCACCTGGTCCGGACCCACCACATCGCCGACCGTCACGAACGGCGGCTTGCCCGGCTCGGGTGAGCGGTAGAAGGTGCCGACCATCGGCGACGCCACCACGTGCGATCCGGCTCCGCTGACCGGGCCGTCCGCCGTCGGGACGACGCCGGCTCCGAACCGGCCGGTCCCGGGAGCGGGTACGCCGTCCGTACCCGCCCCGGGTCCGACCAGCGCCGGGCCCTGCCACTCGATCTCCAACGCGGCGTCCCCCCGACGTACGGAGATCCGGCGCAACGGCCCGGACACCTCTGCCACCAGCTCGCGGGCCTGCGCCCGCAGCTCGGCCAGCACCCCGTCCACCCGCACCCCGTCGACCTGCGCCCCGTCGACCTGGATCCCGTCGACCTGGATCCCGTCGACCGGCGGCCCGGTCATGACCGTCCCCCGCCGCGCTGACCGGGCAGGCCAGCGCCGCCGGCACCCGGAGCGACCGGCGGTGGACCGGCCGTGGCCGGCGGGGCGTAGCTGCGGAAGCGCCGGGTCCGCCGCCGCACCAGCTCGTCGGCCGGTACGTCGAGCAGCGGCCGAAGTGCCGCGATCAGTGCGGCCCGCAGCAGGTCGGCGGCGGCCACCGGATCGGCGTGCGCCCCACCGGGCGGCTCGGCCACGATCCCGTCCACCACACCGAGCCGGAGCAGATCCGGGGCGGTCATCCGGAGCGCCGTCGCGGCACGGGGTGCCGCCGACCGGTCGTCCCAGAGGATGGCGGCGCAACCCTCCGGGCTGATCACCGAGTAGACCGTGTTGCGCAGCAGCAGCACCGTGTCGGCCACCGCGAGCGCGAGCGCGCCGCCGCTGCCGCCCTCGCCGGTGACCACCGCGACGGTCGGGATCCGCAGCCCCGACATCGTCCGGATGCTCTCGGCGATGGCGGCGGCCTGCCCCTCACGTTCGGCCGCGAGGCCCGGGTGGGCGCCCGGGGTGTCGACGAGGGTTACCAGCGGCAACCTGAGCCGGGCGGCCAGCCGCATGATCCGGGTCGCCTTCCGGTGGCCGGCCGGGCTGGCCATCCCGAAGTTGCGGGCCAGCAGCTCGGCCGTGTCGTGCCCCTTCTGGTGGCCGATCACCGCCACCCGCAGGTCACCGAGCCGGGCCAACCCGCCGACCACCGCCGGACAGTCCGCGCCGGCCCGGTCGCCGCGCAACTCGATGAACCCGTCGAAGGCGGTGGCCAGGTAGTCCAGCGTGGTCGGCCGGCGGCTGTCCCGGGCCAGCCGCACGGTGTCCCAGGCCGGCGTCCCGCCAGCCGGTCCGGCCGGTACCCCCGGAAACATCCCGTCCGGCACGGCCTCCGGACCGGCGCCGACCCGGACGGGCGGAGCGGACGTGGCCGTCCGGCCCGATGTCGCCGACGGGCCGGACCCCATCGGCTCGGCAGCGGTGGCCGGGTTGGCGGGGGCGGAGGCGCCGAGCAGCGCGGCCAGCACCGGGCGGAGCTGCCGCCGGGGTACGACCATGTCGACGTGGCCGTGTTCGAGCAGGAAGTCCGCGGTCTGGAAGCCCTCCGGCAGTTCCTGGCCCAGGGTCTGCCGGATCACCCGTGGGCCGGCGAAGCCCATCCGTGCCCCGCTCTCGGCCACGATCACATCGCTCGCCGTGGCGAAGGAGGCCGCCACGCCGCCGTAGGTGGGGTCGGTGATCACGCTGACCGTGAGCAGTCCGGCCGACCGGAGCGCGTCCATCGCCTGCACGGTGGCCGCCATCTGCATCAGCGACAGGGCGCCCTCCTGCATCCGGGCGCCACCGGAGGCGGTCACCACCACGTACGGCAGGCGGCGGGCCAGGGCGTGGTCGGCAGCCCGGCTGACCAGTTCGCCGGTGGCCGCGCCGAGGCTGCCGCCGAGGAACCGGAAGTCCATCACGGCGAGCACCACCGGGTGGCCGCCGATCCGGGCCTGGACGCAGTGGACCGCCTCGGTCAACCCGGTGGCCGCACGGGCCGCGGCCAGCCGGCGCGGATACGGCACCCGGTCGACGAAGTCGAGCCGGTCGTGCGGGCCCAGGTCAGCCGGCAGCGGATCGACGGTACCGGGATCGGTCAGGTGTTCGATCCGCTCCGCCGCGGTCAGCCGGCGATGGTCGCCGCATTCCGGGCAGACGTCGAGGTTGCGCCGCAACCGCTTGCGGTAGAGCAGCGCGGTGCAGGCCGCGCAGCGTACCCAGCTCGGTCGCTCGACGCCGGGATGGGCCGTCACGACGTCGACCCGGTCGGTTGTGACCCGGTCGGTGCCCCTGGCGCGGCGGGTCCGGAGCCGACCGGCGACGCCGGGTCGGCGAGCGTTCCGGCCAGACCGACCGACCCCGTCGCCGGCCCGGACCGGTCCGCCGGTGCCCGCGCCGTGGGGGCGGTGGGCGCATCCCAGTGATAGAAGCATTCCGCCATGGCGTCCCGGGGCGACCGCCAGGTCGGCAGGTACGGCGAGATGTACGGCCGAAGCCGTTGGCTGACCCGGGCGAACTCGGGATGGTCCGCCCCCCGGCCCACCGCGACGGACGCCGGGTCGACGGTCTCCAGCAGGTGCAGGTAGAGGTCGCCGAGCTGGTACAGCGAGCGGTGCCGCACCCCCACCACGCCGGGCAGGTCGGTGCGGTCGGACTCCGCGAAGATCTCGGCTACCCGGCCGGCCGCGTCCGGCGCGATCCTGGCCACGATGAGCGCACGATGCATCTGTCCCCCCAGCCTCGACGGTCCCCGGCGACGGCCCGGTCCCGGCGTGGAGTCGGTGCCTCCGGGTCGGGCCGTGCCGTGGCTGGGTCGAGCGTGCGGGCCGGGCTGTCACCGGCCTGTCACAGCGGACTCACAGGTTTCCGGAGATCGTGACGCTCCGATGACGCCCGCCTTGGAGGATCCGGGTGGCACCAGCCGGACGGCGAGGAGTTTCAGCAGCTCAAGGCCGGTTCTTCCGACACACCGGGAGGGGTCGGATGGGCAACCTGCCCATTGACGCACTGTAGCCCGGTAGATAACGTTTGTTATCTTTTGGTGGTTGACGCCCGACCCGGGATCGGATCGGTGACAGCGGTGTCCCGGCCCAGTCCGCCTGGGTGGGTTCGCCGACCGGGTTCCGGTGCGGGGGGTTTCAGCCGTGAGTTCTGGAAAGACCACGACCAGGAACACCGCGCAGTCGTTACCCGGTCCGAGAACGGCACCGCCGGGCGTACGCCTGATGCTGCTCGGCGGGTTCCGGCTGCTCGACCGGGGACGTCCGCTGGTCGTACCGCGTGGTTTGCAGCGGGTGCTCGCGCTGGTCGCGCTCCGACCGGGCTCGACCCGCGCGCACCTGTCCGGCCTGCTGTGGCCGGACACCTCGGAGGGTCGGGCGCTGTCCTGCCTGCGTACGGCGCTGTGGCGGATCCGGCAGGACCGGTGCTGTCCGCTGGTGGTGTCCGGTGGCACGGTCCGGCTGGATCCGCTGGTGGAGGTGGACGTCGACGAGTTGGTCCAGACCGCCGAGCGGGTGACTGCGGGCCAGGACCCCCGACCGGCCACCCGGGTGCTCTCGGCCGGCCGGCACGACCTGCTGCCCGGCTGGTACGACGACTGGGTGCTGCTGGAACGCGAGCGACTGCGACAGTTGCGCCTGCACATGCTGGAGGAGGTGGCGCGGGCGCACCTGCGGGGCGGTGAGCACGGCGCCGCGTTGCAGGCGGCACTGGAGGCGATGTCGGCCGAGCCGCTGCGCGAGACGCCGCACCGGCTGATCGTGCAGATCCACCTGGCGGAGGGCAACGCCTACGAGGCGCTGCACGCCTTCTACGTCTACCGGGACCTGCTGCGCCGCGAACTCCAACTGGAACCCTCGGCGACGATGTGCGCGCTGGTCGACGACGTACTCGCGCCGATCCGGTCCCCCGGCCGGCCGGGCGGCGACCGGGAGGCCGGACGGCGACCACCCGACGGCTCGTGAACCCCGTTCGACCGAACCGCGACGCGGGACCGCCGGACCAGGTACGCGGCAGCGGGCCCGGACCGGGCAGCGAGGCATACTGCGCGGCCCGGATCGGGCAGCGAGGCATATTGCGTCGAATCTTTCGTCGTTTCGACACCCATCCGACGGGTATCGAACAGGTACCGGCGGCGTCGATCCGAGGGCGTGCACCGGCCGCCGGCGGGTTTGCCGATCCGCCGGCCGGGCATCGAAAAACCGAACCCGTTCAGCTCATGAGGAGGTTCCCTTGTCCACCATTACCGAGTCGATCGACGTGAACGTCCCGGTCAGTACCGCGTACAACCAGTGGACCCAGTTCGAGTCCTTCCCGGAGTTCATGGGTGGCGTCGAGTCCATCACCCAGCTGAACGACCGGCGTACCCACTGGGTCACCAAGATCGCGGGCGTCAAGCGGGAGTTCGACGCAGAGATCACCGAGCAGCACCCCGACGAGCGGGTCGCCTGGAAGAGCCTCGACGGTGACACCACGCACGCCGGCGTGGTCACCTTCCACCGGCTGACCGACGGCCAGACCCGGGTCACCATCCAGCTCGACTGGCAACCCGAGGGCCTGGTGGAGAAGGCCGGCGACGTCGTGGGCGCCGACGACCGGCAGGTCAAGGCCGACGCCAAGCGCTTCAAGGAGTTCATCGAGAAGCGCGGCGCCGAAACCGGCAGCTGGCGCGGAGACGTACCGCGGCCCGGTCAGTGACCGACCCTACGCGCATCGGCGTCGCTGGCCCCGGCCGGCGGCGCCGATCCGCGTAGGCCGGCTCCCGTCCAGCGGCCGGGCCCGCAACAGGGTCGCCCACCAGGGCCGGGACCGCACCCGCGCACCGGGTACGCCGCGCAGGCTCACCCAGCCACCCGGGCCCATCCGGACCGAGCCGATCGCCGGCCGCCGACGTACCGCGGTCGCGACGCTGACCGCCACGGCGAGCGCGCCGACCATGCCGGCCGCCGCGCCGACGACCTGCCGCAGGTCCACCACCGGCCGGTACCGGATCTCGTCACCGACCCGGACGAAGGCGCCAACCGGCCGTCCCCGGTAGCTGACCGGCACCAGGGCCGTCGGGTCCGGTCCCGGCAGCAGACACACCGACCAGCCCGGTGCGCCCGCCGGGTCCACGGGTCCGTTCCCAACCGGTTCCCGGGTACGCCCGTCCGCCGCACCGGTGCGCTGTCCGGCATCCGCCGGCTCCGGTTCGGGCCGGACCGGCGGCGCGGGACGCGGTACGGGAACGATCAGCGGAGCGGGACCGGTCGGATTGAAGATCGCGGTCATCGAGGGCCTCCCATCGTCCGGCATCCAGCCCCAGCGGCGGGTGACGAAGCCGTCCAGGTCCTTCGTACCCGGCCCGGCCACCCGCCCGGCAGGGCCGGACGGCCCGGTTCCGCCGGTCGACCGGCTCAGCCGGGCCGCTCCCCCACCGTCCGTCCGGACTCCCGGCGGCGCGCTACCCCGGGTTCGGCGGCGCGCTACCGGCCCACCGGGGTGCCGGCGGCGGTCCCGGTCCGCCCCGCCGGGGTGCCGGCCAGCCAGCGGTCCACCAGGTCGTTGCGGAACGTGCCGGTCGGGTCGTACCGCTGGACCAGCGCGGCGAAGTCGGCCAGCCGCTCGTACGAGCCCGCCGGGTCCAGGTCGAACACCTTGCCCCAGTGCGGCCGGGCGGACAGTGGCGCGAGCCGCTCCTCGACGTCGGCCAGCACCGGCGCCACCGCGGCGGCGTCGGGCACCCAGGTGAAGTGCACGGCCGACGTGTCCCGGCCGTACATCGGACTGAGCCACAGCTCGTCGGCGGCGATCGTGCGGATCTCGCTCACCTGCAGGACGGCGGCGATCCGGTCGTGGATTCCGTCGAGCGCCGCCAGCGCCTCGACCAGCCGGTCACGCGGCAGCAGGAACTCCGACTGCAGCTCGGCTCCGGCGCTCGGGGTGAATTCGAGCCGGAAGTGCGGCAGCCGGGCGTGCCACGGGCCCGGTACGCCGCCCTGCCGGGTGCAGGCCGCCGGGTCGACACCGGGTACCGGGTGACGCGGGCCGGTGGCGGCGGTCGCGCCGAACCAGTTCGGGCCGGGTTCCGGCCGCCCGTCGTCGGCCCGCCGCTTGAGCCACGCGGTACCGAAGTTCCCGCTGGTCCAGTCGGTGAACAGGCTCACGCTGTAGCCGTCGGCGAAGATCTCCGCCCAGTGCTCGTCCACCATCGACCGGGGCAGGTCGTCGAAGACGTACTGCTTGATCTCGTAGGTCGGTTCGATGTCCAGCCACAGCCGGCTGACCACGCCGAGGCGGCCCAGTCCGACGACCGCGCCCGGGAAGTCCGGCTGGCCGCGGCGCAGGACCCGCGCCGCACCGTCCGCGGTGACCAGTTCCAGTGCGGACACCGCCGTGGCCAGGCTGCCGTTGCGGTCACCGGAGCCGTGGGTGCCGGTGGCGCAGGAGCCGGCGACCGAGATGTGGGGCAGCGAGGCCAGGTTGGGCAGCGCGAAGCCGGCCGTGTGCAGCTGGACGGCCAACTCGCCGTACCGGACCCCGGCGGCGACCGAGACGGTACGGTCGGCCGGGTCGATCTCGATCCCGGACGGCAGGTCGGACAGCGACACCAGCTCGCCGTCGGTGTCGGCGATCCGGTTGAACGAGTGCCCGCTGCCCAGCGTCCGCAGCCGGATCCCGGCGGCACTCCGGCTGCCCACCAGGTCGCACAGCTGCGCCACCGAGGTCGGCCGGTGCAGCCGGCGGGTGCTGAACTCCACGTTGCCGGCCCAGTTGGTGATGGCCGTGGTCATCCGGCGCCTCCCGATTGTCGCGGTCCACCACGCTACCCCGACCCGGCCGGGTCGGCATCGATCAGCGGGCCACCGGGTACCTGGAGCACGGACAACAACCGGTTGCGGACCACACCCATCCGAGATCGACATCGAGGAGTACGCCCATGAGCACCTACCGGGACCCCGCGGCGAGCGGCGACGTGTACCCGTCCGAGGAGGAGATCGATCCCACCGACGTCGGCTACCAGCCGGCCGCCGGGGACGGCACTGCGCTGTCCGGCGGCGGGAACCCGGCGGCGGACCTTGGAGCAGCGCCGGACTCAGGGACGATGGTTGACCCGAGGGTGGTGCCGGCGACGGTGGCGGCTGGGCGCGTCATTGGACCACCTCACGGATCTGCCCCGGGGACGATGGCCCGCGCGGCTTCGGTGTCGTCGGCCGGTTCACGGTCGATCGTCACCCATCACGCCGACGGGTCCACCGAGGTGGTGACCGACCTGGACGGTGACGGCGTGGCCGACATCGTCCAGATCGACCTCGACGGCGACGGCGTACCCGACGTCACGTACCTGGACGCCGACCACGACGGACGGCTCGACACCGTGCTCGGCGCCGACGGCGCACCCCGGCCCAGCCGGTGAGCCCGCCCGGGGACGCGCCGCCCGGCCCGGCAGCCCAGCAGTCTGGCGGCGCAGCAGCACGGCGGCGCACCAGCCTGGCGGCCCGGCGGCGCGGCACTGGCGGCGCAGCAGCCCGGCGGCGCGGCAGCACGGGCGCCGCGGGGCTGCCGCCGGGGTCTAGGATCGCGACGTGTACCGGGCGGTGCTGCTGGACGTGTACGGGACGCTGGTGCGCGATGACGAGGCGTGGCTGACCGAGGTCGCCGCCGTGGTCGCCGAGCTGGCCGGGGTCGATCCGGCCGCTGTCGCCGCAGAGTGGTCGGCGCGGATCTGGGCGATGGCCGACGCCGCCCACGGTCCCGATTTCCGCCGGCTGGCGGAGCTGAACGTCCACAGCCTCGAGGAGACCGCGACCCACTTCGGGGTACGGGTCGACGCCGATCAGCTGTATCGGCGGCAGATCGGGTCGGAGCGCCAACCGCCGCTGTTCGTCGACAGCCTTCCGTTCCTGTCCGCCCTCGACCTGCCGGTCTGCCTGGTCTCCGACGCCGATCGGGGCAGCCTGGAAGCCGTCCTCGACCACCACGGCATCACGGTTGCCGGCGTGGTGACCAGCGAGGACGCCCGCGCCTACAAGCCACGTCCCGAGCCGTTCCGGCTGGCCCTGCGGCGGCTGGGCGTGGCCGCCGGCGACGTCATCCACGTCGGCGACTCCCCGGCGACGGATCTCGTCGGAGCGGCCCGGCTGGGAATCGACACGGCCTTCGTCCGGCGCGACGACCGCCGCCTTCCCGCACACCTGACGGCCACCCACACCGTGGACACGTTGACCGCGCTGCTGCCGATCCTCGGCTGACCCGGTCCCACCCACGCCGTCGGACCCGGGCCGACACCGGCGGACCCGACCGGTGTCGAACCGCCGGCCCCGGCCCGCGCTGTCGGAAGCCGTGCCGCCCGGTCCGAGGTATCGGCGGCCTGCCCGGATCAGTGCCGGGCTCGCCGCCAGGACCAGGCGGCCAGGCCGCCGAGCAGCGCGACGGAGGCGCCCAGCAGCCCGTGGTGTTGTGAGGCCCAGAGCTGAACGCTGCGGTCGGTGGCCTTCGCGTCGAACGATCCGTGCGCGCCCTCGTCGGTCCCGGGCGCGGCGTCGGCCGGCCGCCACAGGTTCTCCCGGACCCGGTGATCGACCTGGTCGGTCTGCTGGGACTGGAAACCGGTGCGGGCGAGATACCGATCGAGCAGGCCGGGTGCCACGGCGTTGGCCAGCAGCGTGCCGGCGGTGGACGCGCCGACCCAGTACTCCCGGCGGCGCGGATGGTCGGCGGCGTAGACCACGGCCCTGGCGGCCACCTCGGGCTGGTAGATCGGCGGCACCGGTTGCGGGTGCCGGGGCAGCCGGGACAGCACCCAGTCGAACTGTGGTGTGTTCACCGCCGGCATCTGCACCATCGTCACCCGGACCCGACTGCGGTCGTGCAGCAGCTCGCAGCGCAGCGACTCGTGGAAGCCCTGGACGGCGTGCTTCGCACCGCAGTACGCGCTCTGCAGGGGAATGCCCCGGTACGCCAGGGCCGAGCCGACCTGCACGATCGTCCCCCGGTCCCGGGGACGCATCCGCCGCAGCGCCGCCCGGGTGCCGTTGACATATCCGAAGTAGGTGACCTGGGTGGCGCGCTCGAACTCCTCGGGGGTGATCTCGAGGAACGGCGCGAAGACCGACGAGAACGCGACGTTGACCCACACGTCCACGGGACCGAGCCGATCCTCGATGGTGCTCGCGGCGGCCTCCACCGCCTCGTGGTCGGCCATGTCGACCGACAGCGGTAACGCGGCCCGGCCGCTCTTACGGACCTCGGCCGCCGCCTCCTCCAGCCCGTCCTCGCCCCGCGCGAGCAGGGCGACGTCCGAGCCGGTGTCCGCGAACCGCCTGGCTGTCGCCCGACCGATCCCGCCGCTTGCGCCGGTGACCACCACGATGCGTCGTTCCCGCATGGAAACTCCTTCCCTCGCCCCCTCGGTGCCCAGGGCGGGGGGTGGGAAAACCCGACTGTCCGGGACAGCCCGGCGGAATCGCCGAACGCTGGTCAGCCCTCGGGGGCGGCGAGTTCCCAGATGACGGTCAGACCGGACTCACCGGGCGCCTCGGGTTGACCCTCGACCCGGGCGACCTCGGTGAAACCCGCCTTGGCCGCGACCCGGGCCGAGGCGGCATTCCGTACGTCGTGCCGGATCGCCGCCCGGTCGATGCCGGGCATGGTCAGCGCGACGCGGCCGAGGGACCGGGCCAGCGCCGTCGCATGGCCCCGCCCGGTGTGGTCGGTGTGGATCCAGTAGCCGATCTCCAGAATTCCGGGACCCATCCGGGTCATCAACCCGCAGGACCCGATCAGCTCACCGACCGTGGTGAAGACCGCGTACGAATAGGCGGTACCCGCCGACCACTGGGCGTCGGCCAGCGTCAGGAACGTCCGGGCGTCCTCGACGCCGTAGCCGTCGTGTGCCCAGGGCATGAACGGCGTCAGCTCCGGCAGCGAGGCCCGTACCGCGTCGGCCAGCTCGTCGACCCACGCCGGCTCCCAGCGCTTGAGCACCACGTCGCCCGCGTTGATCATCTCAGGTACGTCCACCACCCGATCCTGCCGTCCGCACGGACAGGACGGCAAACCGATATGGCTCCGGTCAGCAGACCGGGACGGCCCACGACCGCAACCACGGACCGGACGGCCGACCGACCGGAACGGCTCCCGGCCGGGAAGATGCGGGCCGGGAGCCGTTCCAGGGGGATGGATCGCGGGTGTCCCGGGGTGTGCGGTCGGGTCGCGCCTTCGGACGACCGCACACCCACCGGGACGGGCCGGTCAGGTACGCCGGCTCCACTGCTGGTTGGCGCCGCCGTTGCAGGCCCACAGGATGATCTTCGTCCCGTTGGCCGTACCCGCGCCGTTGGCGTCCAGACACAGGCCGGACTGCTGACCCGTGATGGTGCCGTTGGAGTTGACGTTCCACTGCTGGTTGGTGCCGCCGTTGCAGTCCCAGATGATCACCGTGGTGCCGTTGGTCGTGCCCTTGCCATTGGCGTCCAGGCACTTGTTGCCGTACACCTGCAACTGCCGGCTGGAGGTGTAGGTCCACGCCTGGCCGGCCGATCCGTTGCAGTCCCACAGCTGGGTCTGGGTGCCGTTGGTGGTGGACGAGTTCGGCACCTCGAGGCAGCGACCGGACTGGCCGCCCACGATCCGCTGGGCGCCGGACGGCGGCGTGCTGGTGGCCGCGTACCCGGCGGCCGTGAGGTTGGCCTGCACCGCGTCCTCGGTGGCGTCCGACGGGTAACCGGAGGTCATCACGCCCTCGTAGAACGTGCCGGCGGAACTCTTGCTGTTGTCACCGCCGATGCCGAGGATGATGGCGCCTTCCTTCTTCATCGGGTTGTAACCCGACACGCTGGGGCGCGCCCCGTTGTAGAAGGTGGACAGGCCGCCGGACTGCGCGTTACCACCCCGGATCGCCCAGTGGTTCGGCTCGCCCTTGACGATGGCGGTCAGGAACCGGTGGCTGATGCTCGGGTCGTTCGGGTTGTTCTTCGGGTTGAGGCCGGAGAACAGCCCGTTCTCCAGGTCGGCCATGATCCACGGGCCGCTGCCCGACCCGGAGCCCCAGAAACTGAGGTTGCCGAAGTAGATGGCCTCCATGTGGCCGTTGCCGTTGTCCAGGTTGTTCGTCTCGGCGTTGCCGTAGTCGAAGCAGCAGCCGCCGTTGTAGTGCGTGCCGTCGAAGATGGCGTACATCCCCTCCGGCTGGTCACCGGTGGCGACGCCGCTGGTCCGGTTGTTCCGGTAGCCGGTGCCGGGCGCGACGAACACCCCGTACGCCTTCTGGCCGCCGACCGTGACCGGCGCGTCGGTCGCGTTGGCGAGGTTGTCCGGGCCGCCGGCCGCGCCGCCGCCGGGCGCCTGGGTCAGGTGGTTACCCCGGCCGGACTGGTCGTAGATGATGGTGATGAAGCAGGTCGTACCAGCGCAGAACGAGTCCTGGGTGGCGGCGTTCGCCACGCCGCCCGCGCTGACCGGGGCGATGTCCCGGGTGGTGTTGTCCGAGGAGCGTCGCACCTGGTACAGCGAGCCGGTGTACGCGCCGTACAACGCCCGGGTGGTGCTGTGCGCGGCCACACACGGCGTACCGCCCGAGGCGTAGATGTCGCAGGGCCCGGTGGTGGCCGCCTCCGCAGCCGGCGCGGACAGGACCGTGGCTCCCACGCTGGCCGCGAGCAGGGCCAGCGGCACCCAAGCCGCCGCCAGTCGGCGGCCGATCTTTCCACGGCTCATCTAATTCCTCCGTTGAGGCTACGGGAATGTGAACGATAACATCGACGATCAGCATCGTATTTACATTCGCGGGTGTCAACGCCTCGCCGCCCGCCGGCCGTGCGCTCACGCACCCCGGGCGAGCAGCGCCAGCCGTACCCGGTTGGGACTGTTGGTCTTGGTCATCAGGCTGGTGATGTGGGTCTTGACCGTGGTGACGCCGATGTGCAACCGGTCCGCGATCTCGGTGTTGGACAACCCGTCGGCGACCAGGTTCAGCACCTCGCGTTCGCGCGAGGTCAGGCCCTCGACGGGGCGCGGTGTCTCGACCCGGGCCCGCACGGCGCGCTGGACCAGACGCCGCAGCACCTCCGGGCTGAACGGGCTGTCGCCCGCCGCGGCCCGGCGGATCCCGTCGAGCAGTTCGGTGGGAGGCGCGTCCTTGAGCAGGAATCCACACGCGCCGGCGGTCAGCGCGGGATAGAGATGGTCGTCGTCGCCGAAGGTGGTCAGCACCAGGACCCGGACGGCCGGTCGATCGGCGAGGATCCGGCTGGTCGCGGTGATCCCGTCCACGCCCGGCATCCGCAGGTCCATCACGACCACATCGGGGACGAGCCGGGCCGCGAGCGGGACCGCGTCGCGACCGTTGTCGGCCTCGCCCACCACCTCCATGTCGGGCTGTGCCTCGCAGAGCATCCGCAGACCCGCGCGGATCAGATGCTGGTCGTCGACCAGCAGGACCCGGATCACCCCAACTCCCCCGCCGGCTGCGGCACGGCCGGCCCCGACGGCCGGTCGACGCCGTCCCGGGTGGCGGCGGGCAGGACGGTACGGACCCGCCAGCCCGCACCCGCCGGACCGGCCTCCAGCCGTCCACCGAGCACCTCCGCCCGCTCCCGCATCCCGGTGATGCCGTGCCCGCCACCGGGCGGCACCGGCACCGGCACCGAGCCGCCGCCGTCGTCCGAGACCTCCCAGTGGACGGCCCCGTCGACCACCGAGACCGACAGCCGGGCCAGCGTCGACGTGCCGGCGTGCTTGGCCACGTTGGTCAGCGCCTCCTGGGTCAGGCGCAGCACCGCCAGGCCACGGACCGCGTCGAGCGAGCCGACCGCCGCGTCGAGGTCGGCCTGCACCGTGATCCCGGCCTGACGAGCCCGGTCGACCGCCGCGTCGAGCGCGGCCGGCAACGCCGAGGGTTCGATGGCGGTCAGCGCGGCGTCCCCGCGTACCCCGGCGGGGTCGCGCAGCACCGCGACCAGCCGGCGCAGGTCAGCCAGGGCCGCGGTGCCGGTGCCGTGCACGTCGTCGAACACCTCGGCCACGCGCGGATCCAGATCGGTGAACACGTGCCGGGCCACGCCGACCCGCAGCACCATCGACGCCACGTGGTGCGCGACCACGTCGTGCAACTCGCGGGCGATCGCGCTGCGCTCGTCGGCCCGGGCCGCCCGGCTCTCCGACTCGTACCGGCGCTGCTCCGCCAGGGCCCGCTCCTCGGCCTGCCGGCCGAGTTCCCGGCTGGCCCGGACGACCAGGCCCAGCAGCAGCGGCACGCCGACCTCCACGGTCAGGCCGTAGACACCGGACAGGAACCGCCGGAACGGGTCGCCGATCGAGTCGCTCAGATCCACCGCGGCCAGCAGGCCGACGCCCAGCCAGACGATCCGGGTCCCCCGCGCCGACATGACCAGCTCCAGCAGCGCCCAACTGGCGCCCACCTGGTTGATCGTCCTGTCGTCGAGAACCTGGATCGCCACCGCCAGCAGCGCGGCCTGCCCGATCAGGTTGATCGGCAGCCGCCGGTGGCACAGCGGCGCGATGGCGAACGCGAGCAGCGCGAGGACCCACTGCCAGCCGGTCGGCGCGTGCCCGGCGTGGTTGCCGAGGAGCAGATAGCCGAGACCGCTGAGGTCCAGCAGCAGCAGCCGGACCAGCGTGTCCCGCGCGTCGAACACCCGCCCCAGCAGCCGCATCGGTTCAGCCTAGGTGCTGCTGTCGGCGAGCCGGAGGGGCCGCCGGGCCGCCGGTCGACGCCGGCCGGTCTGACCCCGCCCGCTGATCGTTCGACGCCGGTCGGTCTGACCCCGCCCGCTGGTCGTTCGACGCCGGTCGGTCTGACCCCGCCCGTTCACCGTTCGACGCCGGCCGGGCCGACGGCGTCCGTTCGCTGGGGTACGCGGACCGGTCCGGGGCCGACGGTGCCGGTTCGCGCCATCCCGTCCGGACCGCGAGGTATCCGGCCAGGCCGATCGGTCCGAACAGGATCGTCAGCAGCAGCACCGGAGCCATGACCAGCGCCGGCACCCCCCGTTTGCGGCTGTCGATCCAGGCCCACCGGCCGGTGAACAGGTCGAAGGCGATCAGGTGGGCCCACGCCGCCGCCGCGCCGGTCGGGGTGCCGAGCAGGTCACGGACGCCCTCCAGGCTCGGCGATGTGACGGCGGGCAGCACCTGTCCGAGTGCCAGGACGACCAGGACCGCGTAGATCGCCAGCACCGGCAGCACGATGAGCGGCGAGCCGATGATCCGGGCGGTCCAGGACCACCGTGGCACCACGATCATCAACGCCCAGAACGGCGCGGCCACCGCGAAGGTCAGGCCGAACAGGATGACGGTCATGCCGCGAGCGCCAGTTCCGGGCGCCGCCGGCGAGCCAGCACCGCCCCGGCGGCGACGGCGGTGGCGCCCAGCAGGATCGCGGCGGCGGCCAGCGTCGGGCCGTCCGGACGCAGCAACGGCTGCCCGCGCAGGGCCTGCCAGGTCAGCAGGATCGTGAGTACGCCGTAGCCGGCGCCCGCGACCGCCAGCAGCCGAGCGCGGGTCTGCTCGTCCAGCCGGGTGAACCGGGTCAGCAGGATCGCCAGGATCGGCAGTGCCTGCAGGGCGTGCAGGCCGACGAAGTGGCCGATCCGCAGGTCTCCACCGACGGTGCTCCAGCCGACCAGCGGCAGGCCCGGCCCGCCGTCCGCGACGCCCACGCTGTGCGAGCCGGTGATCCCCGCCGGCGTCGGGGCGTGGCCGGGTAGCACCATCGGGACCGCCGCCAGCATGCCCAGCAGGGACAGGCCCAGTCCGAGCGCGACCGCCCGAGCGGCGGCCCGGTCCGTGATCCGCTGGCGCAACACCGCCGTCCCGAGCACGAGGTGCGCCAGGAAGAGCAGCATGATCGACGTGCCCATGAGCTGGAACAGGGCGGCGTTGAGCGGGGTGGTCTCGTTGAAGTGGCTGGTGGTACCGCGCAGCACCTGCCCGACGATCAGCACCATCTCGGTCAGCCCCAGCACGGCGATGATGGTGCCAGCCCAGTCCGCCACCCGGCTACGTCGGGGCAGCAGGGAGATCATCCAGGCGAGCGTGCTGGCGTACACCGCGAGCGAGACGGAGAACTTGAACGGTTTCAGCCAGATCGGTGCGCCGGTGAGGACCCGGGAGTCGGCGACGAGGCCGACGGCGCAGACGATGGTCAGCACCGCCATGGTCGAGGCGAACAGCATCAGCGGCCGGTGCCGGCGCACCGCGCGGCGCGGCCGAACAACTGTGGTGGTCATGTCGTAGATGCTTCCGGCGTCGCCCCCTGGCGGCGTCCGACCGCGAGCCGTAGTCGCGGCCCCCGGTCGGAGCCACGCCTCCACCCTGGGTAGGAGACCGGGGCGGCACGGCGGACCACGGATCCGGTCCCGCGCGGGGCGGCCGCCGCGCGACGGGGCCGGCCGTATTGCTATTCCAGACCCGACCTGAGATTCTTGTTCATCGATGGCGGGCCCGCTCACCGGGCGACCACTGGACGGGGCGGACCGGTCATTTCGGCCTGGCGCATGTGGACACCGGTGCGCGCGAAACACCAGGGACGACCCCGAGCCGGCCGGCCCGGATTCCGGTGGCGGCCTCACCCTGTTCGGAGCGCGGGCGCGACATGGTCTGCGATCCGAGGATGTTAGCGCTAACCACCGAGACCCGCAGGCGATCGGCCAGGACTTGATCAAGGAGTGAAGTCATGTTGTTGACGCGGCGATCCCACCCGTGGCGACGGGTGTTCCTGCTGACCCAGGCAAGCCTGCTGACCCTCCTGGCGACCGGGCTCGTGGTCGTCGGGCGGTCGGCGTCGCAGGCCGCCCCCAACAACGTGGTGAGCACGCCGCCCATGGGCTGGGCATCGTGGAACAGCTTCGCCGCGAAGATCAACTACGGCGTCATCAAGCAGCAGACGGACGCCCTGGTCTCCTCCGGCCTGGCGGCCGCCGGCTACCAGTACGTCAACATCGACGAGGGCTGGTGGCAGGGTACCCGTGACTCGGCCGGCAACATCACCGTCGACACCAACGAGTGGCCCGGCGGGATGAAGGCGATCGCCGACTACATCCACAGCAAGGGCCTCAAGGCCGGCATCTACACCGACGCCGGCCGGGACGGCTGCGGGTACTACTACCCGACCGGCCGGCCCGCCGCACCGGGCAGCGGCAGCGAGGGCCACTACGACCAGGACTTCCTGCAGTTCTCGAAGTGGGGCTTCGACTTCGTGAAGGTGGACTGGTGCGGTGGCCAGGCGGAGGGGCTGAACGCGCGCAACGCCTACCAGTCGATCAGCGACTCGATCGCCCGCGCCACCGCGCAGACCGGCCGCCCGATGGTCCTGTCGATCTGCAACTGGGGTGTCGCCAACCCGTGGGACTGGGCACCGGGCATGTCGACCATGTGGCGGACCAGCCAGGACATCATCTACTACGGCCAGAGCCCGTCCATGAGTCGGGTGCTGGGAAACTTCGACTCCGCGCAGCACCCTGCCGCGCAGAGCCCGGGTCACTACAACGATCCCGACATGCTCGTCGTGGGCATGCCCGGTTTCTCCGCCGCGCAGAACCGCACCCATCTGGGCCTGTGGGCCATCTCGGGGGCGCCGTTGCTGGCCGGCAACAACCTCGCCACGATGAGCGCTGAGACCGCGGGGATCCTGGGCAACCGCGAGGTCATCGCCATCAACCAGGATCCGCTGGGCCGGCAGGGCACCAAGGTCGCCGAGGACCGGTCCGGCCTGCAGGTCTACAGCAAGATCCTCACCGGTCAGGACCGGCGGGCCGTCCTGCTGCTCAACCGGACCGGCGGCACCGCCGACATCACCGTCCGCTGGTCCAACCTGGGTCTCACCGGTACGGCCAGCGTTCGCAACGCCTGGACCGGGACCAACCTGGGCACGTTCTCCTCCGGTTACACCACCTCGGTGCCCGCGAACGAGGCGGTGCTGCTCACCGTCGCCGCGTCGACCGGCGGCCCGACCACGCCACCACCGACCACCGCGCCGCCCACCACGGCACCGCCCACCACGGCGCCACCGACCACCGCACCGCCCACCACCGCACCGCCCACCACGACGCCACCCACCAGCCCGCCACCGAGCCAGTCCGGCGCCTGCGAGGTCGGCTACACGACGAACGCCTGGAACACCGGACTCACCGCCAGCATCCGGATCACCAACCGCGGCTCGTCGGCGATCAACGGCTGGGCGCTGGCGTTCACCCTGCCGGGCGGCCAGACCATCACCAGCGGCTGGAACGCCACGTACACCGGTTCCAGCGGTCAGATAACCGCCCGAAACGTGTCCTACAACGGCGCGCTGGCCGCCGGCGGGTCCGTCGACATCGGCTTCCAGGCCACCCACACCGGCAACACGGCCGCGCCCACCTCGTTCACCCTCAACGGCGCCACCTGCTCCATCGCCTGACCTCGTCAGGCGCCACGCCGGCCGAGGGCGGGAGCGAGCGGGAGGTCCCGGGCAGGAGCGGTGGG